>JASFHU010000158.1:0-8134 GCA_050123055.1 Anaerolineae bacterium | reverse complement strand
GCCGAGAACAGCACCAGCAGGAATATGACGATCAAGGGTACACCGACGACCAGCCAGCACCACAACAAGGCTAGAAAAAGAGTCCTGGCCCAACGGCGCACCCGCACGTGCCCGTAGCCGAGTGGAATGCACAGCATCGCAATCAGGTAGTAGCCCGCGATCTGCACGGCAAGGTTGCCAAACATAAAGGATCCGAACCCAAAGCCTTCGTAATGGAAGCGCCCGCCCTCGGAAAAGAGGTAAAAGACATACATCTCGATCGGTCCCAGGAGTGCGGAAACGACCCCAACGAACAGTAAGAGCGCCCCAATAACCGCAAGAATCAGCCGTTGGTCCCGATAATCCATTCCCTACTCCTCCAAGAGTGGTTGGCTGCCCACTAGACGCGGCAGCCAGAAAACCCGGCTCCTTGCCGGGTCTCAACCTGAGGTTATGATATCACACATCTGTTACCGGAGGATGACAGGATCGTTAACATCGTAGCGGGGATTATCTTCGGGAGCATCTCAACTGGCTTCCAGCTTGGCCTGGGTTATCAGAGATGCTGCCCGAGACTTCCAGGTGCACAAACTCGTTGACCCCCCGAAGGATCCTTTCCTGGATGCGAAGAAGGGGATCTTTCCGCGTGGGGGTGGTTGCCTCTCCCATGTGGCCTTTCCTTCTCAGAGGTTGCGTACGCCGCCAGCTACCCCATACCCTGGCTGTTTTCCAGCCTTCATCAGCGCCCGCGCTACTTCTCTGCCAGGGCCTCGGTCATCAGGCCTGGTCAGTGGCATCAGGCGCGTCGAACCGGTAGCCGACCCCCCTCACGGTTCGCAGGTACTGCGGTGCGCCGGGATCATCCTCGATCTTGGTACGCAACCAGCGCACATGGACGTTGAGGGTGGCAGTATCACCGACATAGTCAGTTTCCCACACTGCCTTCATGATCTCGCGGCGGGAGAGGACCTTGCCAGGGTGCCGCATGAAGAACAACAGAAGTGTAGCTTCTTTGGGGCGGAGCTGTGTAGCGGCGGCTCCTTTGCGCAGGATGCGCGTTTCGGGATCCAGAGCCAGATCGCCAACCCGGATCTCGCGCCGGGGCAGGCTTTCGGCCACCTTCTTGATCCGGTACAATAGCTTGCGCGACGTAAAGGGAGGCGTCATGAATGCCTCGGCGGCACCGCCCGCGCTGCCGTGACCTTCGGGTAGGAGCAGAATAGTAGCCACGCCCTGAAGCCGCGAGCGGACCGTATCGCTTACCCTGTACCCTCTTGCGCCAAACGATGCTACATCCATGACGAGCACGTCTGGTCGCCCCGAACGGATTCGACTCGTCGCTGCTCGCTGGCTGTGCACAACCGACACCTGGTGACCCTTGCGCTCCAAGCTGGGGACCAAAAGGTCAACGGTGGTCATGTCTTTTTCCACGAATAGAATTCTGAGTGTCAAGCCTGGACAACCTCACAGCTCGGGCTTCGATCCACGCCAATCGTCGCCAACCTGCACGCCCATGATCGCTCGCCACAACCAATTATTGGCTCGCGCCAGCTCGGTGCTCCGGCGCTCCGGCACCCCGATCACGCCCACTACACATCAGCCAGAAGCGCTTGATCTCGGCGTACCCATTATAGCAGAAAACCCCTTAGCGCACACCAGCCATTCGTCCAGTCTTTTCCCTGTACGAACGTCCAGGTCTCTTCCTGTACAGATGTATAGGTTTACCAGTTCAACTATGACCACCTGCTCACAAGGTCGGCGCTGGCTGCAAGTACCAGCGCCGGTAGGCTTGCACCAGAATCAGCACCCCCAATTGCACCAAAGCCGTGGCCGCTGCACTGAATTGGTCCAGATAAAAGGACAACAGGATCACGCCGGACAGCGATACCAGCAACGCCATGAAAGCGGCCTGGATGCCCTCGCGCTCTCTACTCCTCACAAAGAAATAGATGGACACCAGGGCGATGGAACCGACCACTCCCTGCAATGCGATGCGCAAATAGAACCAAAACCGGCTGCCAGCCGTCTGCACGTCGTCCCGTGTCACCAACCATGTTACCAGCCTCTGTCCGGCCGTGTCTGGCGCCACGATCGTCAGCAGCGGGAGTACGATAGCCATCACCATGCCCAGGCTCAATACAGCCATCGCCACGACGATAGCAATGCGGTGAGGCCGGCGTCCGATCCGCTTCCCCCATTGTTCTAGTGCCGCCCGGAACCTTTTCCACAGGTTTGGCCTGGCTGGCAGGAGCGAAAGCTCGGTCTCACGCAGATAGGTCTGCAGGACCGTTGCCAGCCCGGCCACGTGTGGTTGGTCGGCCTGCCGGGCAGCCTCCAGATGCTCCAGCAATTCCTCCAGCTCCCGGGTATCCAGGTTGTTATCGAGCAACTCGCCGAGGTTGGAAAGGGCTCGATACATCTCCGCTCGTGGATCGGTATCTCCTCGTCGCCGCACAAAGAGCAGGACCAGGACCAAAAGCAAAAAGATGGCATAGACCAGAGGGGCTGCTGGCGGGAAAAAGTAGTCGTTCTTCTGGGTAATGAATTTGCCAATCTCGTCGATGAACAGCCCTACCCCCAGCCCACTGAACAGGGCGCTCAGCATGAGCGCCCAGCGGTTGGCTAGAAGCAAGGGCAAGATCGCTGCCACCATCAGCAGCAATCCCCCCCACAGGGCGTGCGCGATGTGCAGGACACTGTTGCCAACCTGTGGATAGCCAGCCAGGTCCAGGAATAGTCGGGTGAGGATCACCGACCCAGCAAAGGCTGCTAGAGAGATCAACAGGTAGGTTTCTGCCTGGGCGCGTTTGACGGCAGCCCGGATCGTGCGTTCGGTTTCGGTCATGCGCCACTCCCTTCCTACCAGCAGGGATCGTAATCCTGGCCCAGGATGACGACCAGATCTGCCGGCGCGTTTTCATCTGGCTGGTGGACGATGTTCTTCGGCCTAACACTTAGGAGTCGCGTCAGTAGCGCGATTGCCTCCGGTTTCTCCTTGAATACGACAATGCGCGTCCTACCATAGTCGGTACGGTCCGCGAACCCAGTGTCCACGATCTGGAACCCCTCCCAGCGTAACTGGTCGGCTGCAATGCGTGCTATGTAAGGACGCCCATTGCCATTTCGAACCTGGATACGAGCCGCCTCCTTTGCCACCTGATCGTTGGTCACAGGTGGCGCGTACAGGCTGGCCACCACCTGCTGGACCTTTTCCGGGATGGGTACTAACACCCGCCACCCCTCTGGGGTCGTCCAGCCTTCGACCTGACCGTAGCCGATATAGCGGCTGCGAACTCGATGTGGCTTCAGTTCCAGAGCCGTGGGTACCAGGGCCAGCACATCGCCAAGCTTCAGATCCGTCGCAAAGCTGCCCTTCAGGGTCGACCACAACCCCGGGATCTTGAGGACGATGTCGGGGCTCTTGAACTGGTCCCACACCGCCCTGATGAACTGCTGCTGCCGTTGAGCCCGCTGAAAGTCGCTACCCCCACGCCGGGTGCGCACGTAGCGCAGCGCTGTGGCGCCATCCAGGTTATGGACACCCGCCTCGAGGATCATCTCCTGCTCCGTCTCCAGGGTGGGAGGCTTGTAGCGAAGGTTGACCCGGCAGGGCACAACCATCTCCACCCCACCCACTTCATCCACCATGCGTGCAAAGCCCTCATAGCCGATGCGAGCCCAGTGATCGATGGGGATGCCCAAGTTCTCCTCGATGGTGCGCATCAGCAAACCTGGCCCCCTTCCATCGGGATACTTGGTGCGATAACCGATCCGCTGGGCAATATTGATGCGGCCCCAGCCGTAGGTCGGAATATTGACCCATAGATCGCGCGGGATCGAGAGCATCGATACCTGGCGGGTCTTGCGGTCGACCACCACGACAATTAACGTGTCGGTGTTCTGATCCAGCACATAGTCGCGGTCCCCGCCTATGAGGAGGATGTGGATGACGTCCTTGCCGAGTTCAGTTGTGGCGACGGGCGAGGGGTTGGGATCCAGGCTCAGGGCTGCGGTAGGCGTGCTCGTCCAGGTCGGCGCTGGGATAGGCGATGAGGTGGCAGTGGGCGAAGCAGTGTACGCCGGTGTGTGCGTGGCCCTCGATGTGGGAGAATCGGTCGGCCAGACGGTCGCGGTCTTGCTGCCCGCTCTTGATACCGCCGCCACCGGGATCGTGGGCTGGTCCGTCTGGGTAGGTGGCGCTGTAGGTGATGGACTGACCACTGGGCTTGGGGTCAGGACCGTCGCAGCAGGCACCGTTTCAGGGAATCCCGCGACTGCCGGGCCAACGCCACAACCCGTCAGAATGCCCAGCGACACGACTAGCAACAGGGTCGCTGTCAGAACTGGCCTCCCTCCTCTATCTGGGCTCAGCGCGGCAGCCGCAGACCACTCGTGGAATCTCTTCACTCTACTGGGCTCTCCACATCTACTTGAGTTCCTGACAAAGACCGTATCAAGAAACCTCGACACACACACTGGCCAGAATCCGCTTTGCTCACAACCTACCTTCGCTTCGGCAGTTTAGCACAATCACGCCCAGCAGGCAAGAACACCGTCAAAGACATCTCGATCTTACCACAGAGGCGACAAGGCTTGACAAGCCGTCGAAAACAAGGTACAATCTTGATGATGTTATCTAAATATCTATGTACCAAGATAACATATCAGCAGCAGGTTTTCGCCTGCCAAACAGACTCGGAGGTGGAACACCATGCCCGAAGCGGAACACAGCCAGGAGACAAAGCCCGCAACGCTACGCGTGGTCCGTGTGCAAACCGGTGTGCGCATCGAAAAGAGGATGCTCAAGGTACTCAAGGCACTTGCCGAATACTTTGATATTTCCCTTGGTGACCTGCTCGAAGGGATTGTACTCCATGCATTCGAGGGGAAATCTCCCTTTGACGACGAGGTCCTGGAACGGATCGCCGCTTTAAAAGCGGTCTATGACATGGATTACGACGCCCGAGCGAGCCACCACCTATCTGAAGAGAAAGACTCAGGGGGATGACAGCAGACTATATGGATGCAAAAACACCATCACCGGGCATCACCACCTTCTCCATCGTCTTGTTGGGGCAATTCGTCTCACTGGTGGGTTCCGGAATCACCAGCTTTGCGCTCGGCGTTTGGACCTTCGAGCAAACCGGCTCGGCTACCCACTTTGCGCTCATCGGCCTGTGTGCTGTGCTGCCGCGCGTTGTCCTATCTCCCCTGGCAGGCGCGATTGTAGATCGCTGGGATCGACGCCGGGCCATGATCCTCAGCGACCTGGGCGCTGGCCTCACCACTCTATGCTTGTTCTTTCTGCTCCTGGCTGGCCAGCTCCAGATCTGGCACATCTACCTGCTGACCAGCATCAACGCATCCTTTGCTACCCTCCAATGGCCAGCCTTCCTGGCCACAACGGCACTTTTGGTACCCAAACAGCATCTCGGACGGGCCAACGGGCTGGTGCAACTCGGAGGGGCAGTCTCCGACATCTTGGCCCCTGCACTAGCCGGCGCCCTCGTGGGAAGCATCCACCTGCAAGGCATCATCCTCATCGACTTTGTTACCTTTGGCCTCGCCGTTTTCACCCTTCTGCTGGTCCGGTTCCCGGCACCGAAGGCCGCCTCGGACAGCCCCTCAACGGCTGGCTCCCTCCGACGCGATCTGACCTTTGGCTGGAAGTACATATCCACTCGGCCAGGCCTTTTGGGCTTACTTGTCTTTTTTGCTATCGTCAACTTTCTCTGGGGCATGGTGGGAGCCCTCATCACGCCTATGATCCTCGGCTGGACGTCGAGTGACGTCTTGGGGATGATCATCGCCATCGCCGGCGCCGGCATGCTCGCAGGCAGCCTACTCATGAGCATCTGGGGTGGTCCAAAGCGTCGCATCAATGGAGTGCTCCACTTTGAACTTTTGGGAGGCGCCTGCTTCATCCTCATGGGCCTCAGCCCATCCTTTTGGCCGGTCGCCGCTGGCGCCTTTGGCGCCCATGTGACCATTGCCATCGTCTATGGCTCCAACCAGGCCATCTGGCAAACCAAAGTCGCGCCAGACGTTCAGGGTCGCGTCTTTGCCACCCAGCAGATGGTCGCTCGAGCAGCCGCGCCCCTTGCCTACCTCCTGGCTGGCCCGCTGGCCGACAGGGTCTTTGATCCCTTGCTTGCCCCGGGGGGCCCGCTAGCAGGGGCTATCGGACAAGTCCTGGGCGTCGGACCTGGGCGTGGCATCGGTCTGATCTTTGTACTCATGGGCCTGGTACTGATCGTGATCACCCTGATAGGCCGGCTGAACCCTCGTATCCGTCACGTCGAAGACGAGTTGCCAGATGCCATCCCCGCCCCGATTGAAGCATAGCAATGCATACCCCGCAGCGCTCGCCGTCGGGCAGCATCCTGCGGCTTGTCGCCTGACCCTGGCTTGGTGTATAATGTGGATCTATGGACAGGATTGAACTACTTGCACCGGCAAAAGACCTGAAAAATGGCATTACTGCCGTTGATAGTGGCGCCGATGCCGTCTATATTGGCGCCGCGCACTTTGGTGCCAGGACAAAGGCCGGGAACTCATTGCAGGACATCGCCACCCTCGTCGAGCACGCCCACACCTTCTGGGCGCGGGTATATGTCACTGTCAATACACTGCTACACGACACCGAGCTTCCCCAGGCGGTGCGCTTGATCCACCAGCTCTACAACATAGGCGTGGACGCCGTCATCATCCAGGACGTGGGCCTGCTCGAGTGCGATCTGCCACCCATCGCGCTCATCGCCAGCACGCAGATGCACAGCCACACCCCCGAGCGGGTGGCGTTCTTGGAGCAGATCGGCATCCAACGCGTGATCCTCGCCCGCGAGTTGAGCTTGTCCCAGATCCGGGCCATCCGCGCTCGCACCTCCATCGAGCTGGAGTCCTTTGTCCACGGCGCGTTGTGCGTGAGCTACAGTGGGCAGTGCTACATGAGCTATGCCATCGGCGGACGCAGCGGCAACCGCGGCGAGTGCGCCCAGCCCTGCCGGCGCAGATACAGCCTCATCGACCGCGACGGCCAGCCGGTTGCCAGAGACCAGCACCTGCTATCTCTGCGTGACCTGAACCTCACCGCACACCTGGGCGCCCTGCTCGATGCGGGAGTCACCTCGTTCAAGATCGAGGGCCGCCTCAAGGATCGGGCTTACGTTGCCAACGTCGTGAGCTGGTACCGTCGGGAACTCGACCGGATTCTCGCGTCCAGGGGTGCCAGTCGCAGTTCCTCAGGGCAGAGCAGGATCGACTTTGAGCCCGACCTGACCAAGACCTTCAATCGAGGCTTCACCACCTACTTTCTCGGTGGGCGTGCCGAGCCGCCAGGCGCTCTCGACTCACCAAAGATGGTGGGCCAGTACATCGGCACAGTGACCGCCCTGCGGGGCCAGACCCTTGTATTGGACACCAGCATCGCACTGAATAATGGCGACGGCCTGTGCTGGTTCGACCGCCAGGGGGAACTGCGCGGCACCGTCGTCAATGCCACGCAGCCGAGCAAGGGCGGGACCAAGATCACCCCAGAAAAGATCGGCGGCATCCGCATTGGCTCCAAGGTCTACCGCAATCGCGACCACGCCTTCTTGCGCCAAGTCGAGCGCAGCCGCCCCGAAAGAAAGATCGAAATCCACCTCTGTCTGGAGACCACCCCGGAGGGATTTGCTTTGCACGCCGAGGACGAGGACGGCAACAGGGCCACCGGCACGCTGGCAGCCGAAAAGGTGCCTGCCCAAAAGCCCGACCAGGCCGAGGCTGTTGCACGCAGGCAACTTGCCAAAACCGGCCGCACACCCTTCGACTGTAGCCGCGTCGAACTGGCCTGGGAGCAGGCCTATCACCTGCCGCTGGCTACCCTCAATACCCTTCGCCGGGAGACACTGCATCGGCTAGGTCAGACGCGCGCAGCCAACCGCCCCCTCATGCAGGGAAGGGTCCTGCGCAACCGGGTTCCCTACCCAGACAGCTCCTTGACCTATCGCGGAAACGCCCTCAATCAGCAGGCCCGGGCCTTCTATCGGCGCCACGGCGTCCAAGAGATCGCCCCCGCCGCCGAATCCGGGCTCGACATGCGGGGCGAGGTCGTCATGCGCACCCGCTACTGCATCCAGCACCAGCTTGGATTCTGCGATGGCGCTGGCAAAGC
>JASFHU010000157.1:0-8145 GCA_050123055.1 Anaerolineae bacterium | reverse complement strand
GGTCGTGGGCAAACTGGTGGCCTGGGTAGCCTACCATCTTGCCAACTCCTGATCTCCCAATCCCTAGTCGACCAATTCCTCTGGCTTGACCGGTAATCTCTGAATCCGTACTCCTGTCGCCCGATAGATAGCGTTGCAGATGGCCGGGGCAGTGGGAATCGATGGCAGCTCGCCGATGCCCTTGGCTCCATAGGGACCGGTAGAGGTCGGATGCTCCTCAAGGTGCACATCCATCTCGGGCATGTCATCGATGAGCGGTGTCTTGTAGTCCTTCCACCGCAGCGTCAGGGGGACGCCATCCTCGATCTTGTACTCCTCCGTCAGGGCGGTGCCGATACCCATCACGATCCCGCCCTCGACCTGGCCCAAGAACGCTTGGGGATTGAGCGCCCGGCCGCCATCAGCAGCGCCCACAATGCGCAACACCTTAACCTTGCCCGTCTTTTCGTCGACAGCCACCTGGGCTGCCTGGACGCCAAAGCCAAAGGCAAAGTGCATGTCCCCCCCCTCGCCCAACGGCTTGGTGGCCGGTGCGTGATACCGGAATTGCAGACGGGGCTCGTGTCCCTCCTCCAGGAGCCATTCCACCGCTTCGCCCAGAGGAGCCGCATGAGCCCCGACTCGCAGCTCGCCGTCTCTGAAGCGAATGGTCTCGGGCGGTACGTCCCATCGTTCGGCAGCCACGTACGACAGGCGCTCGCGCATACTCTCGACAGCGTGCCGGGCGGCATTGCCGGTCACAAAGGTCTGGCGGCTGGCAGTTGTGGCGCCGCCGTCGGGCGTGAGGTCGGTGTCGGAGAGCAGAACCCGTACCCGCTCGATAGGCAGGCCCAGCACCTCGGCCGCGATCTGGGCCAGCACGGTTGTCAGTCCCTGTCCCAGATCCGCGGAGCTGGCCCGGACTTCGGCATCTGTCCCCGTCACCGCGCCGTCGGCATACACCTCGATCTCGGCCTCGGCCTCGTCCGGCGCACCTCCGCCAAAACCGGTGTTCTTGTAGGCGCAGGCCAGACCCCAGGCAATCCGGGGGTTGGCAAACGGGATGCTGGGGATAGGGGCCTCCGACAGCTCGTTGACACGGTTCTGGACCCAGTCGATGCAGTCTACCAGTCCGACGCTCTCGCGTAGGACCTGGCCGGTGGCCGTCGTGGCGCCGACTTGCAGCGCGTTCTTGCGCCGCAGCTCAAAGGGGTCCATGCCCAGTTCCTGGGCCAGGATGTCCAGGTTGGATTCAACCGCAAAGGCCGATTGGGTGACGCCAAAGCCTCGGAAAGCACCCGCCGGCGGGTTGTTGGTATACATGGCGTAGCAATCAACCTTGGCGTGAGGGATGGCATAGGGTCCCGTGGCATGAGTAGTGGCTCGCTTGAGTACCTTGGTCGACAGGCTGGCATAAGCTCCGGCGTCTCCGACCAGCTCGGCCTGGACAGCGACCAGCCTGCCATCGCGTTTGGCCCCGGTCCGGATACGGATGACGGTCGCGTGCCGTTTGGGGTGGGCTAGCAACGACTCGGCGCGGTCGTAGAGGATCTTGACCGGTCGCCCTGTGGCCTGGGCCAGCATGGCGGCGTGGATCTGGCCCATGATGTCCTCCTTGCCGCCAAAGCCACCACCGATCAGGGTACCAATGATCCGTACCTGATCCTCGGGCAAGTCCATCGCCGCTGCCGTCTGGGCTCGGTCGGCGTACGGGATCTGCGAGCCGACGTAGACGGTCAGCTTAGGATGGCCGGCATCATACCCAGCCGGTACACCGATGCTACACTCCGGCTCCATAAACATGTGCTCATAGGTCGGGGTATGGTACTCGCGCTCGACAATCACCTCCGCCTCGGCAAAGCCCTGCTCGATGTCACCGTGCCGAACTTTGATGTGTTCCAGCAGGTTGGTCCCCTCCCCAGACTCGGAGGTTCCCCACTCCTCGTGGACAATGGCCGCGCCGGGCTCACGAGCCTGCTCGGCGCTGGCCACTACTGGCAGGGGGTCGTAGGTCACCTCAATCAACCCCAGCGCTGCCTCCGCGATCTCGGCCGTGTCGGCGGCCACGATAGCTACCGCGTCCCCCTGGTAGCGTACCTTGTCGTCGCACAGCACCGGCCAGTCGTGAAAGACCAGACCGTGGCGATTCCGCCCGGGCACGTCCTTGTGGGTCAGCACGGCGTGGACGCCGGGCAGGGCACTGGCCTTGCTGGTATCGATCGACACGATGCGGGCGTGCGGGGTACCGGCACGCAGTGTCGCGCCATGAAGCATGCCTGGGAATCGATAATCGTCGGTAAACTTGGCCGCGCCCGTCACCTTGTCCACGGCGTCGGGCCGGGGGAAGGAATGGCCGATCACCTCCAGTGGCTCCATCGTTTCGATCTCGACGGGCGGCAGCGGCTGGCCGGTCTGGTACTCGTGGAAGGCGGAACGGACGGAGCGCAAGATGCTGGCGTAGCCGGTGCAGCGGCAGGCATTCCGGGCCAGCGCCTTCTTGATCTCTGCCTCGGTGACCTCCTGCTCAGCGGCGCCGTCATCGACCAGCTTGGTCCACAGCGCCGCGGCCGCCATCAACAAGCCGGGTGTGCAGAAACCACACTGGACCGCACCATGCTCTACAAATGCCTTCTGCAGGGGATGAAGCTCGTCTGGGTTGCCCCAACTGCCCGCCAGCCCTTCGACCGTCAGAACCTCCTTTCCCTCCACCCGCCGGGCAGGAAAGATGCACGCCCGAACCGCCCGGCCATCTACCAGCACGACGCAGGAGCCGCACTGCCCATCGCTGCAGCCGATCTTGGTGCCCGTCAGCCCCAGGCCACGCCCCGAGAACTCTTTCCCCGAAGGGTCGTTACGCAGCACGTCGGCCAACTTGGTGTCAGGACCTACCTGCAGATCGTATTCGATGCCGTTCACGGTAAACTTCATAGTCTCCTCCGGCCATCCCCTTATTGCGGTCGGTGTTTAGAACTTCCGAACTGGCACTACCTGGTACATGCCGGTCATCTCGGACCATTCCTGAAACCCGAATTGTTGATAGAAGGATTGCGTACCCTGAGTGGCAAACAACCCAAAGAACGCCTTCTCCGGGGCGTTGTTCCGCACAAACTTCACCAGTTGCTCCAGGATCATCCTTCCAAGACCCTGATCCTGATGCTCTGGAAGCACGGCAATGTCTTGGAGATAGTAAAAGATGGCACCGTCGCCCACGATACGACCCATGCCGGCCACCCGCCCCTGGTGCAGAGCAACAACGCCATAGATCGAGTTGGGCAGTGCGACCTCGGCGGCCTCAAAGTTCATCACCGACCCCCAGCCGACCGCTGTGCAAAGTGCGCGGTATTCCTGGATCGTTGGAATTCGCTCCACAAGTTCGTAGGGGCCGGTCATTGTCCTCGCCCTCATGCATTTGAACCTGTCGTGTGTATCGCCTACCTTGGAGCAGGCGCTCTTTCAAGGGTTTCCTTCAGATCCACCAGGATTCGAAAGATCATCAACAGCATACACCCTGAAATCACACTCAGCGCCACCCTCCATCAATGTCACCGTGCGCTGTAGGCGTAGCCGGCTGTTGAACGACCGGTAGACCGCGTGGTCCAGCGCACAGGCCAGCATGTAGCCAACCCGGGGGTGGCGCTCCCGATAGTATCTGGCCCACTCGCATTCGGTCACCCGGGTCACCACTTCTGTATCCGAGCCGCGTACGAACTCTACCTCCAGGCCGGCAGAGTGCATGTTTGGCTCGTCCGGTTCAGAAGTGAAGCGGACTTGACGCTTCGACATGAACTCCTCGACGCCCACCCTAGGTTCCGGGCCCTCTTCGACCTCGTCCAGCATAGTTTCAAAGGCGATCAGCTCCCCCTGTTTTCCATAGCCATCGAGGAGTGCCTCTGCCAGCAGAGCCAACCCACCTCGAAATGTGTGCAAGGCCTCGTACGTGGTACTCTGACGCCTCATGTTGATCGTGGGCAGGTACTGCTGGATCTGCCGGAAGGGTGGCGTGTTTTCCACAATCCCTCTGGCCTCTTCCGCCGTGACACCCTCCACGGGCGATGGGAAAACCTCCGCCAGTAGTTCGGAGATCAGGGTCTCATACTCCACCGTCCCGTTCTCCTCGATCTCCTCCCAGCCTGTGCTTAGGATCTCTACCAGCCTTTCCTCGTCGTACTCCAGAAATGTCTTTTCCCAAAGCGCGAGGACATGCTCGGGCCCCAGCCTTTCCAGCAGGTGCTTCAGCCAGTGCAGATGAGTCCAGAAGTGATACTCAAACTCGGAGGCCAGCCGTAGCGGAAATCTTCGTTCCCGGCAGGGTACGTAGCTCATCGCTTTTTCCTTTTCCAATTGCAGGAGCTCTTGCTCGGCTACTGCGCTCTGTTCCGTCAGTTCACTGTTCCGATATTCAGATCTGTCCCCTCACCTACACGCTGGGTGCGGCGAGCGATGGTGTGGGCATTCTGCGCATTTCCTACCGGATTATCGGCAGGAACGCCAACGAGGACCGAACACCGTTGAGAAGGATGGCCATCTCTGCCTCTCTTCTGAAAGAGACCATCCCCTCAAAAGATGCTTTCAACATCTTCTGCTCTATCTTCCACTCCCCGGTGCCACCGTCAACCGACAGGCTGAGCCGAAGCTGCGGACTCTCCAGCACCATACCCCCATCCTGCATCGTGACCTGCGTTTCTTGCCCGCCTTCCCGCCTCACGATGGCACTATTTTCGACATAAAAAGCGTTGTTATCCTCCTCAAGGAACGTACCTCGATCGAAAAAGAGCCGGGGTTTGTCGGTGTAGGGCTTGCCCTGGTGAACGCAAAAGGTGGCACAATTCCCGCACTCGTTGCAGAGATCGTCCACGTGAAGGATCTGGCGCGCCTGTCGAACCTCAAAGCGCTCCGATCCAGAGACAGTCAGCTCACCGTTCTGGCACGACAGCACCGGCAGTGTCCAGTTCACCGGTTCGACTTGGTAGGCATAGTTGGCCCGGTTGGGGCAGACCTCGACGCACTTGTCGCAGAGGGTCGAACACTGCAGGCAGCGGGCAGCCTCTGCGCGGGCGGCCTCCTCGGTCAGCGTCTGCTCCACCAGGGCAAAGCCTGCCCGCTCCTCGACGGGGAGCAGCGCAGGTTCGTGCTGGGCACTCTTTGCGGCCCTGGCACCCTTTACCTGGATGATCTCCTCCTCCGCGAGGGCCGGCAGCCGGGCGGCTGGCGGCCGGAACTCGACGCCGAACTGCTTGCAGATCGCCTCTGCCGCCTGCCGGCCGTCAGCGCAGGCCTGGATGATGATGGCCGGGCCGCGGGCCACGTCCCCGCCGGCATAGACACCCGCCTGGGCCTGTCCGGTGTCGGTGTCAGTCACGATCGAGCCATCTCTGCGGAAGGTGATCCCGGACCCGTCAAGAAAGGCGATATCGGGCTTTTGGCCGATTGCCAAAAAGACAGAATCTGCCTCGATCCGGAACTCGCTACCCTCGATCGGCTCCGGCCTTCGCCGCCCGTCCGGACCGGGCTCGCCAAGCTCGTTACGTACGCACTCCAGGGCGACCACGCGGCCCTCCTCCAGGATGACCCGGTTGGGAGAGGCCAGCTCGATCAGTTCGTTTCCTTCGGCGAACAGGTCCCGTAGCTCCTCCTCCTCGGCGGGCATCTCTACCTGGGTGCGGCGATACACGACCGTTGATGGTTGTCCCGTCAGGCGCTGGGCGGTGCGCGCTGCATCCATCGCCGTGTTGCCGCCGCCGATGACCAATACTCTCGTTCCTAACTCGGGTTTTTCGCCCTGGGCGACCATCTCCAGGAAGCGGATGGCGGTGAATACCCCCTCGCCCTCGATCCCCTCGATCCCCAGGCTGGCATCCTTCTGGAAGCCGGTTGCGATGTACACCGCGTCGAAACCGTCGGCCAGCAGCTCCTCTGGCGGGGTGGTGACCCTCTGGCCTAGCTTGAGCTCAGCCCCCAGGCCGGTGATGCGGTCTATGTCGGTCTGGACGACCTCCGGCGGCAGCCTGAAATGGGGTGCTATGGCCAGCATCCCACCCGGCATCTCCCGCGCCTCAAAGATGGTGGATTGGATGCCATTGAGCCCCAAAAAGTAGGCCGCGGCCAGGCCGGCGGGTCCACTGCCAATGATGGCCACGCGCTTTGTGACAGGCGGTTCGGGGTTCGGCATCTGGACCTGACCGTACTCGGTGGCAAAGCGCTTGAGGTCGCGGATCAGGACTGGCTCGTCATAGTTGTTGCGCGTGCAGCGGGTCTGGCACAGGTGGGTGCAGACGTAGCCGGTCACGCCCGGCAAAGGATTGCGGTGTAGGATGACCTCCAGGGCCCGATCGTATTCACCTCGAGCGATCAGCCAGGCGTACTCGGGCACCTCCTGGCAGACGGCGCACTGCTCCATGCAGGGCGCGACCACGCAGTCAAACGCCTCCAGCTTCGACTCGACCTTGGGCAGGCCAAAGGGAAAGTAAGCTTTCTTGTAGCGCGGTTCCTCCAGCGCCTCCACAGCCGCTCGCCCCAGGTGAGCCACACGATCCTGGGCCAACTCCTTTAGGCTTGACGCTCCTGTAGCTGCCATCTCAGCCGACAGGTTTTCCAGGTACTGGGCAAATCGGGCATACCCCCCCGGCTTGAGGAGGTCAGAGGCAACGGTGACCGGGCAAGCGCCGGCCGCCAGGATGGAGGTCACATTGAGGGCATCGGCGCCCGCCGAGTAGGAAACGTTCAACTCCCCATCGAATTCCTGGACGAGTCTGTGGAACAGATTCATGGTGATGGGATAGAGGGCTCGCCCTGACATGTACATTTCATCGCCCGGCAGCTCCCCCCGGTGGTTGGCCATGGCCAGAGTGTTGCTCAACTTGACGCCAAAGAAAAGATCTCGTGCAGCGGCCGTCCGCTTGAGTGAAGCGATCAGTTCCACGGCCCGAGGATACCGCAGGTCATGCTCAAACACCGAGTCCGGGATCTGGATATCGCGATAACCCAGCCGCTCGTGCAGAATGTCCAGCACAGCTTCCTTGCCCAGGAGCGTCGGATTGAGCTTGACGATGGTGTGCAGCGCGCGTTCCTCCAGGAGGTAGCGGGCGATCTGCTCAATCTCGTCGGGCGGGCAGCCATGCATGGTGGACAGGGTGACGCTGTTCGTGAGACGCGCTGGCACCTCGAGGTTGGCAAACTGGGGGAACTGTTCCCGCAGGATACTCAGGAGCTTGTTTATCTCGGCAGATGCATCCTCCATCCGGTCCATGAAGCGTTGCATCGGCTCTTGCAGGATGCCTTCCAGGTTGTAGCCGACACTCATGTTAAAGATGGTGCCAAAGGCCGTCTCCCCGAATCCCAGCAGTTGCCGCAGCACGCGGATCAGGACCCAAGCCTTGACGTACTCCCACGCCGACTCATCCAGTTTGAGTTCCTGAGACCACTCGACGTTGTATCCCTCGTCCTCCATGTCGATGCACGGCCGGGGAATCTCGAGCTCGTCCATGATCTGGACCGTCTTGAGCTCGATGAACCGGCCACCGCATAGCCAGGCGCTGAGGATGTTCTGCGTCAACTGGGTATGAGGCCCGGCGGCAGGACCGATGGGAGTTGCCAGGTGGTGACCAAACATCTCGCTGCTGTAGGCCGCATCTGGATGGGGCGTGTAGAACAGAGAGCGGTGGAGGCCGAATATCGATTCGTTTTCCTGGAACTCCCTCAGGATCCAGCGCAAAAGAACATCGAACTGCTGAACTTTCATCTCAGCCGACATCGCTCCACCTCCTCATATCACCAGGTCAAGTCCTGGTGCTCAAGCCTCCAACCACGTGCCACTCTTACCATCCAGCGCGCGGGCGATGTTAGGGGGATCGGTGATCAGGACCTTGCCAGTCGGGTGGGCATCCAGGAAATCCAGTACCGCCTCGATCTTGGGACCCATGCTGCCGGGCTTAAAGTGGCCCTCAGCGTGATAGCCCCGTGCCTCAGCAGCCGTCATCCTGTCTAACCACTGCTGATTCGGTTCGTTAAAATTGATCGCCACCTGGGCTACCGCTGTCGAGATCAGAAACAGGTCTGCTTTGAGCTCCTGTGCCAACAGGCTGGTGGCTCGGTCCTTATCGATCACGGCCCGCGTTCCGACCAGGTCCCCGTCCTCCCCTTCGATGACCGGGATGCCACCGCCGCCCA
>JASFHU010000156.1:0-8188 GCA_050123055.1 Anaerolineae bacterium | reverse complement strand
GAATTCCCTCGCCCGTTTTCTTTGATGCAGGCGAAACTCCTCCCGCTTTCCACAAGACCTCCACAAGTTCTCCACATCTTTGTGCTATCATGAGTTGCAGGCGTGTCTTGCTGCTCGCGCCGCATCCCAGACCCAGCCGGATAAGAATCCGGCTGCATGGGAATCCGGTTGGATGAGAATCCGGCGGTCCTGCAGCCACAATGGGCCGTCAGGGATCAGCCTGCGGCGTTGGGTTGCGGTCTACTGATGGTAGGTTGCGAGCGTATCAAGCGGGGAGAATCCGAACAGGAGAAGGAGGAACCGGATCCATGTTCCCAAAGAGGGCTTTTTGGACCGTCCTGATCGTGCTGCTGCTGGTCATCGCCGGTGGCGGCTATTTCTACTACAACAATGTCTACCTCCAGGCCCAGGAACCGGCCGAGGAACCCCAGATCGCCACGGCTCAAGCCACCAGGGGGGATCTGGTTATTACGGCCAGCGGAAGCGGTAGCCTGGTGCCGGCTGCAGAGATGGCATTGGGTTTCCGCAGTAGCGGGGTCCTGGCTGAGGTATTGGTCGAGGTCGGCGACGAGGTAGAGGCCGGGCAGATACTGGCCCGGCTGGATGACGCCGATGCCCGGGACCAGGTGGCCCAATCTGAGATCAGTCTACGCCAGGCCGAGCTGGACCTGGCTGAGCTCACTGAGGAGGCCGACGCGGCAGCGCTGGCCGCTGCCCAGGCGAGCCTGTCATCGGCCAAGGCCGACCTGACTGCCCTGACCTCACCACCCGACGACCAGGACCTGCTGGCCGCCCAGGAGAGCCTGAAAAGCGCGAAAGAGGCGCTGGACGACCTGCTGGCGGGACCCGATCCTGACGAGGTCGACGTCGTCAAGGCCGAACTGACGCTGGCCGAGATGAACTTGCGGACGGCGCAGGCGGCCTACGACAAGATTGCCTGGCAGGACAACGTCGGCTCGAGCCAGGAGGCCGCCGACCTGTGGCAGGCCACCACCAATTACGAGCAAGCCAAAGCCGAGTACCTGGAGGCACAGGAGGGCGCGACTGCCGACGAGATCTCGGACGCACGCGCCCAGGTTGCCCAGGCCCAGGCTCAATTGGACGCCCTACTGGAAGCGCCCGATGGGGACGAGATCGCCGCTGCCGAGGCCAAGGTGACCCAGGCCCAGATCGAGCTGGACGACCTGCTGGCGGGTGCGTCGGCCAAGGACCTGGAGATGGCAGAACTGAACGTTGCCCAGGCTCGCCTGAATCTGGAGAGCGCCCAGCGCAGTCTGGAGGATGCTTATCTCGTGGCCCCCATGGCGGGCACGGTCACGGCTGTCGAAGGTGCTACCGGCGAGTCGGTCGGGAGTGAATCCCTCATCACCCTGGCCGATCTGGACGAACCCCAGGTACAGTTCTGGGTGGAAGAGGCCGACCTGGCAAGTGTTGCGCCCGGCAACGCGGTGAACATTGTCTTTGAGGCTTTGCCCGATTACACGTTCCCTGGCCAGATCATCAGCGTGGACCCGATGCTGGTCGAGGTGGACGGCACGCCCGCCGTCCAATCCTACGCCAGTGTGGATCTGGCTTCACACCCTACTACTCTGCTTTCGGGCATGAACGCCGAGGTGGAGATAGTAGCCGGCGAGGCCCTCAATGCCGTGCTGGTACCGCTGCAGGCGCTGCGGGAATTGGGACCCGAAAGCTACGCTGTCTTTGTGGTGCAGGAGGACGATGAGCTGGAGATGCGCGTCGTTCAGGTGGGGTTGAGGGATTTCGTAAACGCCGAGATCATTTCCGGGCTGGAGCCCGGCGACGTGGTGAGCATCGGGGAGGAAACGAGCTCCGACTCGACGACGCCAGCAACGGACGAGGAGCAGGCGCCACCGCCGGGCATGATGCGCTTCTTTGGTGGATAGGGATGGGCAGATGACAGAAAATCTCATCGAAATCGCAGGGATGACCAAAGTGTATGGCGCGCCATCCGATGGTGGCGTGGGAGATGTGGCAGTCCACGCACTGCGTGGGGTGGATTTCCGCGTGAAGCCGGGCCAGTTTGTGGCCATCATGGGGCCCTCCGGTTCAGGCAAGTCGACGCTGATGAACATTCTCGGCTGCCTGGACCGATCCAGCGAGGGCAGCTACGTCCTCGATGGCGAGGATGTCAGCCGGCTGAGCAAGACCAAGCTGGCCGGGGTGCGCAATCGCAAGATCGGTTTCGTCTTTCAGTCCTACAATCTGTTGCCTCGGCTTACGGCCGTCAAGAACGTGATGCTGCCGCTGCTGTACAACGGGCAGAACCATCTGAGCGACTCCGAGTGTCACGAGCGGGCCATCGCCGCTCTGGAGTCGGTGGGGCTGGGCGACCGGGTGGATCACCGGCCCAACGAGATGTCGGGCGGGCAGCAGCAGCGGGTGGCCATCGCCCGGGCGCTGGTCAACGAACCCTCGATCATCCTGGCCGACGAGCCAACCGGTAACCTGGATACCCAATCCAGCCTGGAGATTCTGGATCTACTCCATGAACTGCACGACGGGGGAGCGACCATCGTCATGGTGACCCACGAACCGGGCATCGCCGAGCACGCCGAGCGGGTGATCTTTCTCCGCGACGGACTGATCGTCTCTGACAAACTAAACGGAAAGAGTAGGGGCAAGTTTTACGAAAGCTCGATCCGGACCGAACCCTGGCCAGATGGGACTAACCTGGCACCATCGCCGTCCAGCCAGCCGGAAGAGAAGGTAGGAGAGGCGACATGAGTCTGGGACGAACTTTCAAGGTAGCCTGGGAGGGATTGACCCTCAACAAGGTACGTTCATTCCTCACGACACTGGGCGTGATCATTGGCGTGGCAGCGGTCATCATCATGCTGGCCGTCAGTGCCGGCGCCGAGGCCGAGATCGCAGACCAGATCAACTCTTTGGGGGCCAACCTGATCATGGTCATGCCCTCGATGAGTCGTGGCGGCTTTGGCCCGGGCTCGGGTCCGCCACCCGGCCTGGACTACGATGACATTGGGGCCATCTCCGCGCAGGTGACCGGCGTCAACGGGGTCTCGGCAGAGCAATCCACTAGCCAGGACCTGAAGGCAGGCGGGATCATACTTGAGGATATCTCAGTCGTAGGGACCACGGCTGGCTTCCCCGATGTGCGCGACTATACTGTGGCGCTGGGTCGCTTCCTGACCGAGGAGGACAACGACCGGAAAAACAAGGTCGTCGCATTGGGCTCAGAGATTGCCGCAGAGTTGTTTGGCGACGCGGCCAGCGCGCTAGGCCAGAAGGTCAAGATTGGCTCAACCCAATTCACCGTGGTGGGCATCATGGATGAAAAGGGCGTGGTGGGCACCACCGACTATGACGGGCGGGTCTACATCCCCCTGCTCGTCTACTTTGACAAGTTCTCCAACGCCCGGTTCGGGGGTGACACCGTACGCCTGGTCTACGTCTCGGCGGAGGATCGGGACAATGTCAGCGACGTGATGAACCAACTTACAGACCTGCTGGCCCGCCGCCACGACGTGGACCCGATGGCGCCTGACTTCCAGCTCATGACCCAGGACAGCATCATCGACGCCCAGGCATCGACGACCGAGGCGTTCCGTGATCTGCTAGCCTGGGTGGCGGCCATCTCGCTGCTGGTGGGCGGCATCGGCATCATGAACATCATGCTGGTCAGCGTCACCGAGCGAACGCGCGAGATCGGCCTGCGACAGGCGCTGGGCGCCCGTCCTCGCGACGTGCGGCTGCAATTCTTGCTGGAGGCGATCGTCCTCAGCCTGGTGGGCGGGCTGGTGGGCGTGCTGATGGGCGTGGGGGGCTCGTACCTGTTCAACAGCCTGGACACGATGCGCACCGAGCTGGTGCCGGCCTCGATCCCGCTGGCCTTTGCCGCCGCGGCGGCAGTGGGCATCTTTTTCGGTTACTACCCGGCTACCAAGGCGGCCCAGCTTGATCCCATAGAGGCGCTGAGGCGGGAGTAAGACTGGGAATTGGTGGATTGGGAACTGGTAGATTGGGGATTGATTGATTGGCAACTTGGGAAGTGGACCAATCCCAATACCCCAACACACCAGACACCAATCTACCAACCTACCGACTTGCCAAAGAAGAATGGAGGGAAACATGAAAGTGAAAGTGTGGCAAATCACGTTGGTTTTGGTGCTGCTGGCCGGGATCCTGGCCGCGTGCGGCGGGGATGCCGCACCGGCGGCAGAAGATGCCTCGTCTACGGAAGAGGCATCTTCCGCAGAGGCACAGGAGGATCTGGCCCAGGCCCTCGAGGACGACGCCGCCAGCGGTGGCTATGCGAGCGAGGTACTGGTCGTTTCCTACGCAGGGGCGATGCCAGCCAGCAGCCAGCTCGCCCTGGGCATCTTTCGGCTGGAGGGTACGGAGAACGCCGTGACGGCGGAGCAAGCCAGGGCACTGCTACCCCTTTGGCAGGCGATCCAAAGTGGCTCATTGCAGAGCGACAACGAAACGAACGCCGTCCTGAAGCAGATCGAAGGGGCGATGACAGGGGAGCAGTTGGCGGCCATTGCAGCCATGCAGCTCACCTTACAGGACATGGGGGCCTGGATGCAGGAACATGACGTGAACTTTGGCGGGCAGCCGGGTGCCGGGGGTGGTCCGCCCCCTTTCGACAATCTGAGTGAGGAGGAACGGGCAGCGGTGCGGGCTACGCGCCAGGCGGGCGGCGAAGGCGGCTTCCCTGGGGGCGGGCCAGGCGCCTTGGCGAACATGAGCGAGGAGGATCGAGCGTCGATGCGGGCCACCGCCGAGGCCAATGGCTTTGCCCCGGGCAACCGGGCTGGCGCTCGCGGGGGACAGCTTGTCCTGATCGCCGAGCCGTTGGTCGAACTGCTGGCGCAGCTAATGGGGGAATAGGCACAGACAGGAAGAGGAGTAGCGATGAAACCGAAGCAACGTGGTACGATCAACGTCTTGCTGGCACTTGCGGTGCTAGGCTTGCTGGGCATCATTTCCCTGGGCCTGGCCGGTCCGGCACAGGCCAGTGCCGCCGAGTGGGGGGGCGACGACGCACGGACGCCGACTGGTGACTGGGAACAACTGGCCTCTGGCGAGAGCCAGTGGTACGCGTTCCAGTATGCGGGCGACGGGTCCCAGGTCCAGGTGACGCTCGAAGCCGTGCCACCGGGCAGCGCGAGCTTTGTGGTGTGGACCCCGGAACTGATCGAGCGCTGGGGAGCTGGCTACTACGTCGAGCCGATCGGGCGCGGTTCGGTCGATCCCAATATCGCGGGACGGCTCACCTGGTCGGGCGATTTCCATTCCGCCGGGACCTACTATGTGGTGGTGGAGCCAGCCGACAGTCTGTCGGGCAGGAACCAGGCCGGGTCGAGCTACTATCTGCTCGACGTGATCGGCATTGGGGTTTCGCTTTCGGAAGCTGCTTCCACGCCTGCCGCCGAGCCGGCCAACGCCCAACCCCCAAGCGATGCACCTGGAGAACCAACGGGGGCTGGGGAACCATCTGGCAGGCTGGTCTTTCAGACGACCTACGGTGGCCCCTTCTACACCATCAATGTTGACGGCAGTGACTTGCAGCGGATCACCAACGGCATCGACCCCGTCTGGTCGCCCGATGGACGGCAGATCGCCTTTGTTCGTTGGGAAGAACCGCGCGGCGTGTGGGTGGTCGACGTGTATTCGGCGGACGGGGCGTCCGGCGACGAGTGGCGCGCCTTTGACTGGAGCGAGACCCGCTACCCCTCCTGGTCGCCGGACGGGTCGCAGATCGTGTTTAGCCGGCAAAGCGGGGGAGGTGGTGGTGGACGAGCGCCTGGCGGGGCGTCTCCTGCCTCCGCTTCCGCCTCGGAGATCGAGGCTGTGAGGCGCCGCCCTCCTGGCGGTCCTCCGGGGGGAGGCTCGTCAGGCGGCAGTTGGACGCTGGGCATCGTCAACCCCTACGACGGGACCTTTGCCGAACCGCAGCCCGATTCGACGGTCAACCTGGCACCCGACTGGTCGCCCAACGGGGAGCAGATCGTGTACAATTCCAAAAATGGGTTGCGGATCATGAGTGTGGATGGTAAAAGCTCCTATGCCCTGACCAATCTGCCCAAGGATACCAGTCCGGTGTGGTCCCCGGATGGCAGCCAGGTGGCCTTTGTGCGCTGGCAACACGATCACTGGGAGGTGTACGTGGTCAATGCCGACGGTAGCGGACTGACACGGCTGACCAACACCCCGGCCCTGCCCGGCGCTGCGCCATCTCTGGATGGCGCAGCCGGCAATAGCGTCTCGCCGGCCTGGTCGCCCGACGGAGACTATATCGCTTTCCTCACCGACCGGAGCGGCGAGTGGGAGATCTGGCGATCGAATGCGCGTGGCGGCGAGCAGGCACCGATGTTTGACACTGAACTGGATGGGTTGACGCTGGAGTATGCCTTTGCCGGTGAGCGGGCCATCTCCTGGACAGAGTGAAAAAGCTCGTGCCGCGGGCCAGGGTTCTTTCAAGGACAAAGACTTTGGGGATGGCTGTTTCAGACTCAGACCGGCTTTTGCCCGTACAAAGGGTCAGGTGCCGGGTACCTGAGGATCTAGAGTGGAGGTTCTTTTGCGTTATCGAACGATAGTCTGGTTTCTGCTGGCGGCAATCGTGCTAGGAACGGTGGCCTGCAGTGTGTCGGAGCTTTCGACGCAGTTGTCAGCGCCGGGCGACACGTCTACCCGCGTCGACACGGCAACCGCCGAGCCTGCGGCGGGCATGATCATTGTGGAAGTGACGCCCACGCCGCTGCCCACCGCATCCCTGGCGCCGGTCGACGTCGAAGAACGACTGCTCGTAGAGATCTATGCCCGGGTCAGCCCGGTCGTAGTTTGCATCACGGCTCCACAGCGATTCGGCGAATGCATCGGTTCTGGATTTGTGATCGATCTCGACGGGCACGTCGTCACCAACAACCACGTGGCGGAGGCCTCGGGCGAGTTACTGGTCACACTGGCCGATGAGCACACGGTACCGGCTGAGGTGGTGGGCACCGATCCCGGCAGCGACCTGGCGGTGCTCAAGATGGACGTGCTGCCCCAGGACCTGACGGCGGCCGAGCTGGGCGAATCTGCCACGTTACGGGTAGGGCAGCGGGCCATCGCCATTGGCAATCCCTTTGGTCTGGAGCGGACCATGACCACGGGTGTGATCAGCTCGCTGGGACGGACGCTGCCGCGCAACGACAGCAACTACCAGTTGGCCGAAGTGATCCAGACGGATGCGGCCATCAATCCCGGCAATTCGGGCGGTCCGCTGCTGGATTCGCAGGGGAAGGTCATTGGCGTCAACACGGCGATCTCGTCCTCCGATGGCACCAATTCCGGGGTGAGTTTTGCCATCCCGGTCGACATCGTGAAACGGGTCGTGCCCGAACTGGTCGCCCACGGACGGTACCGGCACGCCTGGCTTGGTATCTCGGGCCGGACGATCTCTCCCGAGATGGTTGAGGCCGCGGATCTACCGGTGGAGACCGGCGTACTCATCTTCGAAGTGGACCCGGTCGGCCCGGCAGCCAAAGCCGGGCTGCGGGGTGGCAACCAACAGCTGGTCGTGTCCAGTGTTCCGATGCTGGTGGATGGGGACATTGTAATCGCCATCGACCAGGTGGTGGTCAAGGGGTTCGACGAGTTGGTCAACTATTTGGCCAGCCACACCAGCGCAGGAGATCGGGTGACGCTGACTGTGGTGCGCGATGGCAACGAGATCGAGATCGACGTAGTTCTGGAGGAGCGCCCGGGCGACCGGTAGAAACCGCGCTCCGGCCGACCCTGGCAGATGCCCGTGCTTGGGAAAGGACAAGATGACACTGACAGGCCAACGGATCCTTATCGTGGCTGACGACCTCGAGCTTGTTCAACCGTTACACGAAGCCCTGGAACGGGGTGGCTACCGGGTGCTGGTGGCTCAGGACGGCGAGAACCCACTGCACATCCTCCGCCGCGAGCTCCCTGACCTGGCACTGATGGATCTGGCACTGCCGGCTGGCGATGGCTTGGATGGAACTGACGCGGTGCGCGGCGGGATGAGCCTGGCGGCGATGCCTCTGATCAGGCTAGACGTCCCCCAGGATGGGAAAGAGCTCGGCGCATGGGATCTGGGCACAGGTGAATCCCTGACCGAGCCCTTGAACCCAGATGAGATCGTAGCTTGGGTGCGCACCGCACTGCATCGTGTCCAGGGAAAGCC
>JASFHU010000155.1:0-8213 GCA_050123055.1 Anaerolineae bacterium | reverse complement strand
GGGCCCTTGGAGGCCGTACAGGGAACCTGCCGCACGCAAGATATCGCTGCCAGCGCCTACTTGCCCCGTTTCCTGGACCACCCTGTAACCGTGGGCTGGGGGTTCATCCTGGCCCTGGTCGCGGCCGTGATCACCGGTTGGTTTCTGTTCAAGACGACCTGGGGGTTTGAACTACGGACAGTCGGTGCCAATCCTGACGCGGCTCGCTACGGGGGCATGAACGTAGGCAGGACCTTTGTGCTGGCCATGTTCCTGAGCGGCTGCCTGGCCGGGATGGCCGGTGTGGTCCAGGGCCTGGGCATCACCCGCAACATCGCCCTCGGGTTCCAGGCAGGGTATGGGTTTGACGCCATCGCCCTGGCCCTTCTGGGCAAGAGCCACCCGACGGGGGTGGTGGGGGCCAGCCTGCTCTTTGGCATGCTGCGGGCTGGGGCAGCCCGGATGCAGTCGGTGGCCGGCGTCCCTACCGAGATCGTCCAGATCATCCAGGCCCTGGTCATTGTCTTTATCGCTGCACCGGCCATCATCCGGGCTCTCTACCGGCTCCGCAAACCGCGGGAGGAAGAGGCAGAAGTCGCCGTCTTCTCTCGGGGCTGGGGGGCATAGCGAGGGGAAACCATGGCAATTCAAGCACAGACCGCAAGCGTTCCAAAAACATCGCGGCTGAGCAGGAAGGACCTGCTGGGCACCCTGCTAATCCTGATCGTGGGGGCCTTTTTTCTGGTGTTGGCGGGTTTCAGTACCCAGCCAGGGGATCAGTCCGCCTTTACCGATCAAGCATTGGGCACGCTCATTTCCCTGCCCTCCCAGGCAACGCTCTATGGCATTGGCGCATTCTGCTTCTTCATAGCCGGACTGCGGCTCTATCGCCGCCTGAGTTCGCTCCGCTCACTATTGATCTGGACCGTGGCTCTGTTGGCGGCCTTTGGCTTCCTGGTCTGGGTCACCAGCGGAACCAGCATGAACCTGCCGGGCATGATCCAGGCCACCTTGACTGCCGCCACCCCCCTGACCCTGGGGGCGATGGCTGGCATCTTTTGCGAGCGGTCGGGCATCATCAATATCGCCATCGAGGGCATGATGCTCTCTGGAGCGTTCGCGGCCGTGGCCTTTGCCAGCATCTTTGACAGCCTCTGGATGGGTCTGCTGGCCGCTAGCCTGGTTGGGGGCTTGATGGCTTCCCTCCACGCCGTGCTGTCTGTCAAGTACAAGGTGGACCAGATCATCTCGGGCACGGTCATCAATATTCTGGCAGCAGGCGGCACCCGTTTCCTAAACCTCCGCTTGCTGGAGCCGACCGGTCTGAGTAATCCAGGCTCCTTTGAACTCATACGAATCCCGATCCTGGCCGACATCCCCATCGTCGGGCCTATCTTTTTCGTGAACCAACCCACAGTTTTCATCATGCTCATCCTATTGGTGGTGGTCAACTATGTCATCTTTTTCACACCCTGGGGGTTGCGGATGCGGGCTTGCGGTGAGCATCCTCGTGCCGCTGACACAGTCGGCGTCCATGTCAACCGCATGCGCTACACCAGCGTCATCCTCGGCGGACTTATCGCCGGTATCGGGGGAGCCTACTTCTCGCTGGGAGTGGTGGGAACCTTTGAGGACGGCATGACGCGAGGGCAGGGGTTCGTGGCCCTGGCGGCCATGATCTTTGGCAATTGGAACCCGTTCGGTGCTTTCACAGCCGCCCTACTTTTTGGGTTTGCCAATGCGATCCAGGTCAAGATGCAGATCATCCAACCGGTTTTGCCCTTCATCAATCAGCCTATCCCACCCGAGTTCCTGCAGATGGCGCCCTACATCCTGACCATCATTGTCGTAGCAGGCGTCGTCGGCCGGTCTCGAGCACCGGCCGCTGAAGGCAAACCGTACGAGAAGCAGTGACGTAGCAGGCCAAAGCAAGCATCGCGAGGGCGGGGCCATCCCGCCCTCTTGCCTATGGAGCGAGGACCTATGAATGAGCTGTCTAATACGATCGCCCAAGCCATCAAAGAGCCGTCCAGGTTGCGCGCCTATCTGGAGGCCCACTATGGAGGGACCGATACCGGCGCCCTCTCTCCCTGGGAGCGTGTGGAGATGGCCCTGGCCCACCGCGAGCCCGACCGCGTGCCCTTTGATTTCTGGGCGGTGCCGGAAGTGTGGGAAAAACTCCGGGAAGCACTGCAGACCGATGATGAGGAGGTCCTCCGTCTATTGGGGGTGGATTGCCGCATGGTGACGCCCAGCTACGTGGGCACCAAAATCCGGCAACTGGCCGACGGTACCTTCATTGATGCCTGGGGGACCCATCGCCGCAATGTGAGCAACGAGTTCAGTACCTACGGCGAATACGCCAGCCATCCCCTGGCCGAAGCCGAGACCGCAGCCGACGTGCTGGATTGGGATTGGGCCAGCCCCGACGACTGGGACGTATCGGGAGTGCGCGAGCAGTGCGAGCGGCTGAGCGGTTCCGCCGGCCCGCGCCACCACCTGCGCTACGAGGTGGGCGGCATCTTTGAGTGGTCGTGGGCGCTGCGTGGCTTTGAACGTTTCCTGCTCGATCTGGCCGAAAATCCCGACGTCGCCTGCGCCATCATGGATCGTTTCACCGACGTCTATATCGAGAACACGGTGCGGGTGATCGAGGCTGCAGGGGGTCTGCTGGATATGGTCTACACTTACGATGACGTGGGCATCCAGAACGGGCTACTCATGTCGCCGCGCATGTGGCGCAAATACATCCTGCCCCGCCACCAACGCCTGAATGCAGCGATCCGCGCCGCCAGATACCCGGTCAAGATCATGTATCATTCCTGCGGGGCCGTGTTCCCGCTGATCGGTCCCTTTGCGGACGAGATGGGCATCGATGTGCTGAATCCTCTCCAGCCGCGAGCAGCCGGCATGGACATGGCCCGCATCAAGGCCCAGTTCGGCGACCGGCTCTCCTTTCATGGGGCCATCGACATCCAGCAAACCCTGCCCCACGGCACGCCGGACGAGGTCCAGTCCGAGGTGCGCGAGCGCTGCGAGCTGCTGGGGCGTGGCGGCGGTTATATCTGCACCTCGGCTCACTACCTCCAGGCCGACACGCCACTGGAGAACGTCGTCGCCATGTATACCACGCGTCGCGAACTCGAGCAGGCCTGATCGTTTCCGGGGATGGGGCCAGCGGAGCCCGGATCAAAAAAGCGGCGTCGTCTATGCGCGTCGCTTCAAACCCTTCTGGAACGATTCTATTTCTCTGCCTGGAGCAGGACAAAGCCGATGTCGCCAGCTTCTACCGTCACTGGCTTGACGTAGGTCTTTTCTCCGATTTTGACCTTGACCAGGTAATCATCGGCCGGCACGTAGGCCAGGGCGAAATTCTCGCCCAGTTGATCGTCGGCATTCACCCCTTCGTTGGCATAGGTCTGGCTCTGGCGCCACCACTTGTCGGGCTCGGCGGCCCGGAAAAAGGTGACGGGAACCTCGGCGACGGGCTGGCCCTGCGCATCCAGCACCAGTCCGGCAATGACCCCCTGCCCCGGATCGGGCCGCAGCCAGAGGGCCGGGTTGCGGGTACTCTCATAGTCATTGCTGCCCAGGCGTACCTCGAGGTGCAGGTGGTTGCCGATAGCTACCCCGGTCAAGCCCACCAGGCCCACCATGTCGCCTGGCGCCAGGTGCTGTCCTTCCTCTACCAGCACCTGTGACATGTGGGCATACAGCAGGTACACGGGCTGACCATTGAATTGCCGGTCAAGCTCCTGGATCACCAGGTTCCCGTAAAAGTCGGGCTTGGCGCCATAGACGATTTCCAGGTCGTCCCCGGCGACGATGACTGTGCCTGCTTCTGCGGCGAGCACCGGGACGCCGGCCGGGTTCATATAGTCCACGCCGTGGTGCAGGTGGTAGCGCCCACTGCCGGTGGCGCCATAGGGAAACCAGGTCCCCGGCTCTCGATCCCCGTCACTCTCAGGGCCGATCGGTCTCGCCAGCCAGAGGTGGGCCGATGCGGGCTCTGGGGTGGGCGTGGCGGTTGGGGTTGGGGTCGCTGTTGCGGTGGGCGTGTTGCTGGGCGTGGGGGTGTTGCTGGGCGTGGGCGTGGGGGATGGCGTCCAGGTTGGGGTGGGCGTCGCCGTCGGCGTAGTGGTCGGCGTCGCCGTCGGCGTGAGCGTTGGGGTTCCGAGGGGCTGGGGCTGGCTTGTGATTGGCGCTCCCCCAAGGGTCCCCAGGACCACCAATCCAAGGATCAGGGCCAAGCCCACCACCGTCGCAGCCTGGCCTGTCTTTCTCGCGTCCGTCATTCTCTTTGAATCGTCCCTGCTTTGATCCAGTGTGCACGTCGCGAGTCAGGCTCGTCGACGTGCATCACGCTATCAGCTATGCTATTGTGAACCGCTACGGCGCCCAGGAGATGCGTTCAGCCGTCCAGTCATAGTCGCCGCTGCCGTAGGTGCCACCTAGATCGAACAGTTTGCGTTGTCCACTGCCGTCGGCATTCATCACCCAGATGGCCCATGCCCCGCCTCTATCTGAGACAAAGGCGATCGATGTCCCGTTTGGTGACCAGGTGGGCAAACCATCTTGGGCGCTGTTATTGGTCAGCCGTTTCAATCCGGTGCCATCCATGTTGACGGCATATACTTCCCAGTTTCCATCGCGGGCCGACATGAACGCCACGCGCGACCCATGCCCCGCTGGGGCGGTGTCGGTGCCATGGGTCGTCAAGCGACGGTATGCGCCGCCACCAGCGCCCACCCAGTAGAGGCCGCAGGCTGCGTGGTCACCCAAAAAGTCGCAGCCATGGTAGACGATGCGCCCGTCCGACATCCAGAAGGGATACTCCCCCCTGATTTCGGTGGTGCCTGTGCGGATCCACTCTTGCGACTTGCCAAACATGTCGTGGACGATGCCCAGGCGGTTCGCGCCGTCTCCCCAGGATAAAGACGAATAGGCAACGATGGCCCCGTCTGGTGACCAGGTGGGGTAACTGTCCTCAACATAGTTGCTAACCTCCACCAACTCGCCGCCGCTGGGGTTCATCTTGGACATGTGTTCGTAGTTTGGTGCTCCATCGCCGTTGACCGCCAGGAGATTGCCATCTTGCCGGAACTGGGGCTGGCGGAATCCCTCGCCGATCCGGTTACGCCCGCTGCCATCG
This sequence comes from Anaerolineae bacterium, assembly GCA_050123055.1. Taxonomy (GTDB): domain Bacteria; phylum Chloroflexota; class Anaerolineae; order JAAYZQ01; family JAAYZQ01; genus JASFHU01. The sequence goes on along the minus strand of JASFHU010000155.1, from coordinate 3,082 downwards.
ACCTTGCTGACGTATAGCTCATACCTTGAAGTGAACGGGTTCCAGATGGTGAAAGCCAGCTTGCCTGCCAGGGGCTGCGGCGCGGCCGTTGGTGGGGGCGTGCTGGTGGGTGGAGTGGTCGGCCTGGGTGTCGACGTGATGCTTGGAGTTGGCGTGACGCTCGGTGTCGGCGTCCGAGTAGTGGTAGGGGTGGGCGCCGCGGTACCTGCCGCGGTGGGCGTTGCCTGGCGTGTGTTGACGACGATTGGGGTCCAGGTGGGCGTGGCTCCGCCGGTCGATGCCACAACGGTTGCCCCAGGACTGGGGATCACCAGCACCTGCCCGGCGCGGATCAGGGCCGGATTCGAGATCCCATTTGCGTCCGCCAGCGCCCTGACGGTCACGCCGAAGCGGATTGCGATCTCGGAAAGGGTGTCGCCCGGACGGACAATGTAGGTCGTTTGGGTGGGAGATGGCACTACGGCGACCGGGGTACTCGTCGGCGTGGGAGAAGCTCCGGCTGCCGAGCCGACCGTCGTGGATTCTATCGTCGCCGCTGCCGAGGGAGTCGGGCTAGCAGGCTCAGCGGTAGGCGTTGGCGTCGCCACGGGAGTGTTGGTCGCAATTGGCGTGTCCGTCGGCACCGGCGTGTCCGTCGGCACCGGCGTGCGGCTGGGCGTGGGGGTGGACGTTGGGGTGTAGGTCGGTGTAGCTGGGCGTGGGGTATAGGTCTCCACCATGCCGACGGCCTCTGCTGCCTCCGTCGGTGCGTCTGTTGGTTTGCCCAGGTCTCGCAGGACCAATACCCAGGCCGAGACCCCGCCGCCTACCACACAACCAACGAACAACAGAACCGCAAGGCTGGCCAGCAGGATCCGAGAGAGCGCAATCCGCGGCCCCATGCGCTGTGGCGGGCTGGTTTTGACTGGCGGGGGCGGCGGGGGCGGCTGGGGCAGCGCTGCAATCGTCTCTACCGCTGGCTCGGGCTCGGCATACAGTACCCCTGCTGGGCTCTCGAACTCTACTGCGTCCCAATCCTTGGGCGGCTCGGCGGACACCCACTGCTGACCATCAAACAGAAGCCAGCGGCCTGTTCGCCCGCTCATCATCCATTCTCGCCCCTCTTCGTCGGTCACTTGTAGTCGGGCGACTCGGGCAAGAAAATCGTCTTCCGAAATGTCTCCGCCTAGGAGTTGACCTTCCAGTTCGAGGTACTTTTGTTCCGCCTCTGCAAAATGCATTTATCACACCTCAAGTGCTCACCTTGGGCGGGCGCCCGCGCATTATAGCATAGATCCCATGACTGTCCAAACGTTGAAAAGATGGGAGCAACGGCGCCCTCCGGTTGGCGGCGAGCTATCCCCAGAGGGTTTCGATGATGGCAAAGTAAGATTTCAGGGGAGCCTTCACTTCGTCGTCGGCGACGAGTGAGTCAAGCAACCGCCAGTCGGTGCCGTCCAGTTTCTGCTTGGGTGGTTGCTCCCGGCGCCGGAGATTGATCGCCTGCTGGAAGAGCAGCCCAGCAAGCTCAGGGTCATCGCGCATGGCCCATCCGATGCCGGAGAGAACCAGCAGCCGGGGGGTACCATATTTCGGCAGCGAGTCCTGTAGCCACTCCAATGCCGGTTCTGGGTCTCCCAAGCGCAATACCGATTCAACCCAGGCATCGTGCCCATATTCGTAGCCGTCAGGGCTAAGGTCCGCGACCTGGCGCCATGCCACATTCGCCTCGTGTGGCTGGCCAGTCAGGCTGGCGATGAGTCCCTCCTGGAAACCGGCCTGCATTGTGTTCTCGTCACGGGCGATGTAGCTCCTGGCGTCGCTGTAGCGCCCGACCTCGGTGAGCATCGTATAGACCTCGCGCACCGTCTTGCCCACCTCTGGATCCTGCCCTACGGCCTCTTCCCAAGCAGCCAAGGCGTCGTCCAATTGCTTCATCTCCTTGTACAGGAGAAAGCGCTGGTAGTGTATACTCGCCAACTTGTCGGTCTCGTGCTCTGAGCATACCTCCAGCGCTCGGTCCAGGGCATCTTGGCTCTCGACCAGCCGCCCGGCGAGGCGGCTTTCTGCGCCGAGGACGATCCATCCGTCAGGCTCGTCAGGGGTCTCTTCGGCCAGGGTCCGCAACTCGGCCAGACCCTCTTCTACCTCGCCTTTGGCCGTGCGCAGTATGGCCAGGGTGCGCCGCCAGGTGCCGGCTTCTTCAGGATGGGTCTCTAGCAGGACCTCGCCAACCTCGATCGCTTCGGCAAAGCGTCCTTCAGAGGCCAGCAGGTTGACCAACTCCATCCTGGACTGCTGGTGGATCTCTCGCAGCTCTGGGCGCCGGGCCAGAACTCCGGCACTCAGGCGGCCTAGCCTGTCCACCATGCGGCGGTAGACGGCGATAGCGTTCTCCACATCGCCGGCCTGGGCCAGACTCTGTGCCCGGGCCTGGAGGCCTTCGTAGCTATCGGGCAGTGGGGGGCGAGGTGTACTCATCGCTCAGCTTTCCGCATCGGCTGGCAGCTTTTCTTTCCGACTTTTTCGTATGTGGTGGTAGACATAATACACACCCGCTGCCACGATGGCGATGGCGATGGGGATATCAAAGGGGCGCATGATGGCCCGCAACTCTTCCCAGTGTTCTCCGAAATAGAACCCACCCAGAGCCAGGAGCCCGCACCAGATGAATGAACCGATGAAACTATAGATCGTAAAGCGGGGAAAGTTCATCCGCACCACGCCAGCCGGGAAGGAAATGAAGGTCCGCACGATGGGCAGCAACCGGGAGATAAAGGCTGCCCAGTCTCCCCAGCGGGCGAACCAGCTATCCGCCTTTTCCAGATCCTCGTGGCTGACCAGGATATACTTGCCGTAGCGCTCCACCAGCGGCCGCCCTCCCCACGCACCCAGCGCGTACGAGATCACAGAACCGATGGTACAGCCCACCGCGCCCCAGAAACCGCCCAGCAGGAGGGCCTGCAGGGCAGTCCCCCCCTTGGCCTGCACCAACATCCAGCCCGAGAGCGGCATGGTGACTTCGCTGGGGATGGGGATATTGGCGCTCTCCAACGCCATGATGACCACTACGCCAAGCCAGCCGATCGACTGCATGACGTTC
>JASFHU010000154.1:0-8220 GCA_050123055.1 Anaerolineae bacterium | reverse complement strand
ATGATCCGTTTTGTACGCATGAACCTCGAACTGGAGGGTTTCCAGGTTGCCGAAGCCAACAACGGCCTCGAGGCTCTGGAAAAGGTACGCGACGAGCTACCCGACTTGGTGGTGCTCGACGTCATGATGCCCGAGATGGACGGCTTTGAGACCCTTGAGCGGCTCCGCGAGATCTCGACCGTGCCCGTCATCATGCTCACCGTCAAAGGCGACGAGGAGGACCGCATCCGCGGCCTGGAGCTGGGGGCCGACGACTATGTCACCAAGCCCTTCAGCCCCCGCGAGCTGGCCAGCCGCATCCGGGCTGTTCTGCGCCGCGCCGAGATGCCCTCCCCGGTGGCCAAGACCATCATCCACATCGACGACCACCTGCAGATCGACTTTCGCCAGCGCGAAGTCATCGTCGGCGGCGAGCGAGTCCGCCTGCGCCCCACCGAGTACCGCCTGCTCTACCACCTGGTCAACAACGCCGGCTGGGTCATGACCCACGAAATGCTCCTCTCCAAGGTGTGGGGCTACGAGTACCGCGAAGAAGCCGGCCTCCTTCGACTCTACATCACCTACCTCCGCAAGAAGATCGAGCCCGAACCGGGCAATCCCCATTATATCTTTACCGAGCGCGGCGTCGGCTATCGCTTTGTCGATTTCCGCGACCAGCAAGACTGACCGGTAACGGCGGATGGAGCCGACCTGGGTCGGTGGGATTGACGGATCTATGATGGCGGAGGCCCCAAGGGCCACCTCCGAGTGGTCTCCCAACCGATTCCCATCGGCCCGAGCTCTCTTGGACCGAGCCCGAGGAGGCCACGAATTGGACGAATTCTGATGGGCAAAGGTCTCCCACCGACTCCCGTCGGCCCGAGCCTCGCCCGAGCCCCTCTACCATCAACCACCCCCGGGTTGCACAAATCAGCGCACTGTGATAGAATGTAGCCTCAATTCAGGCTATAATTGACGCTATTGGAGGTAAGCATGGGACTCATCGGTGTTCGCGAATTGCGGGAACAAACTAGTGACGTCATACGCCGGGTGCGCGAGCAAGGTGCCGAATACGTGGTTACCTACCAGGGCCGGCCGGTGGCCATCATCCTGCCTCTCGATACCGCCCAGGCAGAGGCAGAGATGGTTCGCGCCGGTCGAGCAGCCATCCAGGACAGTTGGCAGCGCTACCAACGGCTGACCGAGGAGCTCCGCTCGAGCTGGCCCGAGGACCTCTCGACTCAGGACCTGATCGACGCCATCCGGCGCTGAGGGAGGAGCCATGTTCACCGTTGACGCCAGCGTTCACCTCAGTGCCCTCAACCCGGCAGAGACTCAGTCCGCCGCTAGCCGTGCCTTTCTCGAATTCGTCCACCAGCAGGAGGCGCCCCTTTTCTGCCCCACCCTGCTGCTGGTCGAGGTTGCCGCCGCCGTGGCGCGGGTTTTCGGCGACGCTGAGCGCGCGATAGCCCTGGCTGGGGCTCTGCGTGGTCTGTCCAACCAAAACCTGGTGCCGCTGGACGATGCCCTGGCAGATCGCGCTACCCGCCTGGCAGCCAGGGCCCGACTGCGTGGCGCAGATGCAGTCTATGCCGCCGTGGCCCAGCAGTACGGCACGACACTGGTGACCCTCGACCGCCAGCAACTGGACCGCCTGCCACCCGATATCAAGACGGCGCAGCCCACTGAAGTGCTGGGCCAGTAGGTTGCCGCTGCCATCCTTGGCCCTTGCCCGCAATCCATACTTGCCAAAAGCGCCGACCAATGGTAGAATATCCATGTGTCGGAAAGACCGACAGGTACGGGCCGTTAGCTCAGTTTGGCAGAGCAGCTGCCTTTTAAGCAGCGGGTCGGAGGTTCAAATCCTCCACGGCTCACCCAGAACAGACCCTGAGGGTCGAACCGGAGGTTCGCACCCTCAGGGTCTTCTTTGCGGCTGCAGGCCAAAGCCCTGATGAAAAAGTCCCCCAATCCTACACACCAAATCCCCCACCCGAATCCCCCACCCGGGGGAGGACAGTCCCCCCTACTGTCGGCTATACTGGGTCCATGCCAGGCAGTTCCGTGGCCAGGGAGAACAAGCTGAAGCGAGGCCGATCAAGGAGCCAAGTACCAAAGGGGGGCACAGGAATGGAAACAGTAGTCCGGCTTTTCGATGAACTATCGGTAGAACACCAGCCGCTCGCCGGGGGCAAGGGGGGCACACTGGCCAGGCTGCACCAGGCCAACTATCCCGTGCCCGATGGCTTTGTCATTCTGCCCGGCGCATTTGTCGAGGACGAACTAACGCTGGAAGCATCGACCCAGGTGCAGGCGCACCTCGATCGCCTGCGAACTGGGGCCAATGGGACCGCCTTTGCCGTCCGTTCCTCGGCCCTCAGCGAGGATTCGGCCCAGGCCTCCTTCGCCGGCGAGTTCGAAACCGTCCTCGACGTGCGCACCGACCAGATGGTGCAGGAGGCCATCCACACCGTCCGGCGCTCGAGGCACTCCGACCGGGTGCGAGCCTACAGCCAGGCCAAGGGACTCGACGCAACCCACGACCTGGCCGTCGTGGTCCAGCGACTGGTTCGGGCTGACCTCTCCGGCGTGCTTTTCACGGCCGACCCTGTCACCGGCAGCCACATGCGCATGACCGGCAACTATGTCTTTGGCTTTGGCGAGGAGCTCGTCTCCGGCGAGGCCGAGCCCTACACCTTCACCTTCGATCGTCCCAAGGGTACCTACAGCGGGCCGGGCGCGCTCAAACGCTTTGCCCGCCGGCTCTACAAGCTGGCCGTCCGCCTGGAAAAGGAGCTCGGTTGCCCCCAGGACATCGAATGGTCGGTCGCCGACGGCAAGCTCTATCTGCTCCAATCGCGGCCCATCACCACGCTGGTCGGCTATGATCCCACCACCGGTGCCTGGAACGATAGCCTGACCGGCGATTTTCTCTGGTCGCGCAACAACTTTGGCGAGGCCCGACCCGACGTCATGTCGCCCTTTACCTACTCGATCAGCGAAAAGGTCTGGAGCAAGATCAGCTTCCTGCCCGGCTACCACCTCTCGGGCAACATCTGCGGCCGCTACTATGCCAACGTCAGCGCCGCCCTCTCCATGTCGGTGGCATTGGGCAAGAGCATGGAGGCATCGCTGGAGATGATGCGGGGACTGCTCGGCAACGTGCCAGAAGGGCTGGAGATCCCGCTGGTTCCGCTGCCCAGATCGGCCATGATCCTGGCCCTGCCCCGGATGATCTCGCTGGGGATGAAGGAGAAAAAGGGCGCGAAAAGGGTGCCCGAGTTTCTGGAATCCAATCCCGGTCACTGCAAGGCGCTGCGCCAGCGGATCCAGGCGACAGAGGTCCCGGCCGGGCTCGTCTCCATCTGGCACGATGAGATCCTGCCTGCGCTGGAAGACGGCATCTGGATCCTGGGCGGCGCAGCCCAGCCCCTCGAGGCGCTGGAAAAGCTCAAGGCCGAGCTGGACGATCTAGTCGGCCAGGCCGATGCTAACGCACTCTTTTCCAACCTCAGCAGCGAACAGGAGATGTTGGCCAGCTTGGGGCCCGTCGTCGGCATGGCCCGCGTTGCACAGGGCGCCATGAGCCGCCAGGAATACCTGGATCGCTACGGTCATCGGGGACCGCACGAGGCGGAGCTCTCCCTGCCCCGCCCGGCCGAGGATCCCGGCTGGCTCGACGAGCAGTTGGCCGAACAGGCGCAGAACCCCGTCGACGTGGATGCCCTGTTGGCCAGGCGGCGCGCCGACTTTGAGGCCGCCTGGCAGCGGCTCCAGGTACGCTACCCCAAGCAAGCGCCCAAACTCCGCCGCCAGATCGAAAAGGTTGGACCGGCCGCCCGCTTGCGCGAAGCCGTCCGCGATGAGGTGACCCGCTTTCTGTGGGTCGAGCGAGAGTGGGCCCTGCGGGCCGGCGAGCTCACCGGCCTTGGGGACGACATCTTTTATCTGACCATCGACGAGGTGATCAGCCTGCTTGGCGGGGACAGCACCGCACTCCAATACCTCACGGCCCGCAAAGAGACCTACGCCCGCTACCGCAAGCTGCCGCCCTATCCCATGATCGTCCGTGGCCGCTTCGACGCCTTCCAGTGGGCTGCCGATCCAGACCGGCGCGGCGACATCTATGACGCCACCGCCCCCGTGATCGCCTCTACCTCCAGCACCATCCGTGGCTTTGCCGGGGCGGCAGGCCGCGTCGAGGGCTCTGTCCGCGTGCTGGAGGGACCGGAGGAGGGCGATCAGCTCCAGCCCGGCGAGATCCTGGTCGCCGTCACCACCAACGTCGGCTGGACGCCCATCTTTCCCCGCGCTGCGGCTGTTCTCACCGACGTAGGCGCGCCGCTGTCCCACGCCGCCATTGTCGCCCGCGAGCTTGGCATCCCGGCCGTCGTCGGCTGTGCCGATGCCACCACGCGCCTGCGCACCGGCGACCGGGTCCGCGTCGACGGTGGGCGCGGCATCGTCGAGATCCTGGAACCTGACGGCTAACCTCTCCGACCTGGACACCGACTGCTTCAGCCGGTATTCCTCAAACAACCAGTACTCGATTCAGCTGCTGCAAGGTCTCCGGCGCGCACCCCATTGGCCGATGGGATGCGCGTCCTTCTGCGTTGAGCTGCAATACCTTTTCTAGCATTGATATAATCTATACTTGACAAATATAAGGGCTTGAGCTATAGTCGGCCAACACCAACACACTGGGCTAGTATGCCCCCAGCCAGGTACCCACATTGTGTGGCGCCAAGCAGAAAGGAACGGAGATGATGTCAAATCGGTCGCAGCCCTATCGCCAGTTGATGGCTGGCATGAAGTGGTTGCTCTATATTGCCAGCGTATTGGTTCTCGCCGTTGGCCTTACCCTATTCCTTTTCCCCGCACGAACCGACACCCTATTTTCCTGGACCGTGAACCCTGCGCTGACCGCTGCCTTTCTGGGAGCCGCGTACTTGTCGGCCTTTGTCCTCGAGTTCTTGGGCGCTCGCGAGACCCTTTGGGCTCGCGCGCGGGTGGCTGTCCCTGCTGTGCTCATCTTTACCCTCCTGACCCTCATCGCGACCCTGCTGCACATCGACAAGTTTCACTTTGGACCTGCCTTCAGCCTCTGGACTCAGGCAGGCACCTGGGTCTGGCTGCTGGTCTATGCCCTCGTACCGGTGGCCATGATCCTCTTTCTGGTGCTGCAGCTCCGACAACCCGGCATCGACCCGCCGACAAGCGCACCGATGCCGGGCTGGATCCGGTCGGTATTCATCTTCCAGGCCGCGGTGATGATTCCCCTGGGCATTGCCCTGTTTGTGCTTCCGAAACAGACTGCTGACCTCGTCTGGCCCTGGTCGTTGACGCCACTCACTGGTCGCGCCATCGGGGCCTGGCTTGTGGGTGTGGGCGTCGCGGCCGGCCACATGGCCTGGGAGAACGACTGGTTGCGCGTGCGGGCGGGCACCATCGCCTACACCCTTTTTGGAGCTCTCGAGCTGGTCGTGCTCCTGCGCTTCGCCTTCGCTCTCGAGCCAGCCTCTGGCTACCCGATCTTGGCCTGGGGTGATCTCCGGACCTGGATCTACCTGCTCTTCCTGGCTAGCATCCTCGCTGCGGGTGCCTACGGCTGGTGGGCCACGCGGCGGTCGGCGACAACTGCGCCCTAGAGCAGATTCCCCGCCCAGGTTCAAGCCGCCCAACCAGAGCATACCGCGGCTCCGAGTTGCTGCCGTGCCGTTGGCCGGAGGAATCGTACCCGTTGGTACCAAAAAGCGGCGTCAGCACATTCGCTGGCGCCGCTCAGGGCAAAGACCGTTCCAGGCTATGCTACGACAGCCTGTTTCCTACCGACACCACGGCCGAGGCAATACGTGCCCAGGCCGGTGGCCACGGCGTGGAACGCCATCGCCCCCCACAGAGCCCCGTCAAGACCGTTGAATACTGGCGGCTGGGAGAACACGCCTCCCAGAATATACAAAAGTCAGCCAAGGCCAGCCAGTAGCAGCACGCAGCCCGCGACAATCCAAACAACTTTCATGACCGTTCTCCTTCCTGCTCCCGCAATCGCTTTCCAACTCGATAGTTGGCTTTCCCGGCAGCGCCCGGGGAGATTCTCACGCCCCCAAGGCCTTGAATACCAGCCACAGCGCTAGCACTGCAAACGCCCCGTGGACCAGGTACCCTCCCAGAATCAGGGGGCTGAGACCTGACTTCTTTCCTCGGATCACGTCCGACATGATGGAAACAATTCAGGCCAGTCCAATAAGCCAGGCGACAAAGGCGCCAATCCAATACCACACCGTAACGCACCTCCCTTTCCTTCCTCCTTGTGATCTCCCACTCCCTACCCGATTGAAGACCGAGGGGCATGATACCCCAGTCCAAAAGCCTACCTTGAGCTAGCCATCCACTAGAACATTGTGAAGCCTTGAACATCTATACGCAGCCAAGCTGGGACAGTTGCACTATCGGCCTGGTGTGCCTCAACCTGCTGCCAAGACGCCCGCTTTCCATGCAATGCCACAGCGGAGAGCTAATATCTGACATCAATACTTCAGAACCAACATCTGAAGCCCATCACGGTTTTCGTTCGCCAGCTCTTGAAGGAAGCGGCGGAATATGGTAGAATGGAAATGTCTTTGGTTCAGAGGTGTCGAGTGAAATCTCCGGCGAACCGAGTTCGCTCGGGGGGTGTCAGCAGAGGGTGCAAGATGTTCACGCTGCGCCTCGCCATCACACTCTATGTCCAGTCCATCCGGACCCGCTCCCGTGTGGTCCTCAGCCTGCGCTCGCTTGGGTGGCTGAACGAGACGCTGCACCGCAGGCGGACGTTCGCTCTTTTCGCCGTCCTGATGATCATGGTCGGGCCAGTGGTGTCGTGTGCACCTCCCTCCACCGTCTCTCCTCTTGAACCCACGGTCGCGCCAGTCGGTGGCCCGAACCCGAGGCCCATCCTCCCACCATCAGCCCAGAGGCTCAAATTCGAGCGTATCTCTATCGAACAGGGCCTCTCTCACAGCACGGTGAATTGCATCCTCCAGGACAGCAAAGGCTTCATGTGGTTTGGCACCAGCAATGGGCTCAACAAGTACGACGGCTACAGCTTTGCCGTGTACAGGCACGACCCCAATGATCCCCACAGCTTGAGCCACAACCTGGTCACGTCCCTCTTTGAGGACTCTACTGGAATGCTATGGGTTGGGACCTATGGTGGCGGCCTGAATCGGTTTGATCGCAGTTCAGGGCAATTCACCCGCTATGATAGCGATGACTTTCAGAACATCACCGACGAACCCGAGGAGTTCAGGAACGCTGTGGTGGCAGTAGACGAGTATCCCACCGGGGTGCTCTGGATTGCTACGCACGGAGGTGGGCTGGTCAAATTCGACCTTGAGACGGAAACATTCACCAGCTATGCGCCCGACCCAGCCGATCCAGAGTTTTGGGGGCATGAATGGATCACGGCCCTGCTCGTCGACAGTTCGGGGATGCTATGGCTTGGTACGAACAGTGAGGGGCTCGACCGCTTCGATCCCGCCACCGGGCAGACAACCAGCTACCGGCACAATCCGGACAGCCCGGACAGCCTGGGCGTCGACTGGATCACAGAGATCTACGAGGATCGATCCGGTGGTGTCTGGATTGGCACACCGGGCCGGGGATTGGACCGGTTCGATCCCGAGACGGAGCGCTTTACCCATTACCGGCACGATCCTGCCGATCCCCATAGCTTGAGCGACGACCATATTTCGTCCATCGTCGAAGATGAGGGGGGCATACTGTGGATCGGGACTGCCGGGGGCGGGCTGGATGCCTTTGACCCGAGGAGCAAGACCTTTGCGCAGGTCCATCACGACGCCACCGACCCGAGCAGTCTGAGCAGCGACCGCATCCAGACGCTGTTTCTGAGCCAGTCTGGCATCCTCTGGGTTGGGACGCAGGGTGGGGGTGTGAACAAGTCGGATCCAGCGTCGGGACGGTTCACCCACTACCGGGGGGATCCCGACGATCCCCTGCGCCCCGGCGACTATCCTGTCTCCTCCCTGCTCGAGGACGAGAATGGCACACTCTGGATTGGGACTGCAGGTGGCGGGCTCGATGCGCTGGATCGGGAGACCGGGGTGTGGCGGCACTACCGGCACGATCCCGCTGACCCACTCAGCGCAGCCAAGGACACGGTACTGGCTATTCACAAAGATGACTCGGGCAACCTTTGGCTGGGAACCGGCTGGGGCTTTTACAGGTTCGACAGGCAGACCG
>JASFHU010000153.1:0-8238 GCA_050123055.1 Anaerolineae bacterium | reverse complement strand
CTACCCTTACACCAGTGGTCCAACCAGCGAAGCACTTCGCGCAGGTAATCGATGCGCGGGCCGGGGATCGCCATATCTGGCATGGCGTGGTTCCAGGGACCGATAAGTACCTTGCGCGGGGCTTCCAGTGCCTGATATAGACGCATAGGCGGGTTGGGATAGCCGTCACACCAGCCACCGATGAGAAAGGCAGGACATTGAATGCGATGAGGAAAGTCACGCACCGATCCGTTGCGCCAGTATGGCCCGTCGGTCTGGTGACGGTACCATTTGAGCAGGTAGGGCTCGTCGTGAGCCAGGTGGTGCTCCCAGACCTCAGCCCAGGCGTCACCCGACCATTCGGGATAGGGCGGCAGGGCGTTCCTGGCCACCATCTGGCCGCCATAATAGGCAATGTCGTAATACATGCGCAGGAGGCCGCCCCGGTAGTGGCAATCATCGGTGTAACGGTCGTCAGTGAAATCGATGGGAATGATGCTCGTCAGATGGGGAGGTGCATGGGCGGCGACCTGAAGTGCCGTAAAGCCGCCGTAGGAGATGCCCATCATGTTGACCTGGCCATCACACCATGGTTGTCGGGCCAGCCACTCCACGGCATCGTAGCCGTCCAATTGCTCCAATAGGGTGTATTCGTCGGTGCTGGCCCCTTCCGAGGCGCCTGTGCCCCGGATATCGACCCGGGCGACGACATAGCCATGCAGTGGAAGCCTGGTGTAAAAGGCCCGCTGGGCAAGATTCACATCATCCTTGCGGTAGGGCGTGTACTCCATGACAACTGGCCACCGATCTGTGCCATCTCTATCAACTGGCATATACAGATCAGCGGCCAGGCGAACGCCGTCGCGCATCGGGATCAGGACGTTCTTGACCAACTCGACGCCGTCGGCGATGGTAATGGCGGTGGCTTCTGACATGTTGGCCTCTGCTACAGCCTCCCACGACCCGCGAGGTTGTCAGCACGCACGTCGCAGGTTCGCGCTACTGCCACCACCGCTTCACCGGAAAGGAGGGCAGGGACGCGATGGCCTCCCTGTCCACCTTTAGCTGCACGACCCTTTCTTTGATCTCGCCGATCTCGGACACGGGAATGCATACCTGTCTGTCACCCAACACGTGTTCCTTCCGCAGGCAGAGGTGAGTGATATGCCCGCTATCCGGATCGACCAGGAACTCGTCCACTCTTCCGACCCGCCCATCGGTGGCGCGGACCCTGGCTCCCCGGCGAACGGCCAATTGGCCTGGGGGGATAGGCCGGATCTTTTCATCCACCGTCCGTTTGGCCGGTACTGCATAGGGCCACAACATGGTAAGACTCGGATCGGTGGCGTGGTGGGGTAGGTCGCCGTGAACAAAATGTGTCTGGTTGAACGGTTCCAGATTGGAGAATTCTTGCAGGGAACAGTTCAGCAGGATTGCCTCCGCGGCGGTATTGGCCACCAACCTGATCGGCACCAGTCGCTCAAGGCGAGACGGCCTCTTTTCCTTCACCACGATGTGCGTGATCTTTTCAGTAGCGGGGTTTATCACGATATGGCTCGAGCGTCCGCTACGACCATCGGTGCAGTGCACGTCTGCGTTCAGCGGGAATTCCATAGGCATTACCTCCCTACTTCCGAGCGTCAATCGATCTCGGAGGCCAGAACGGTGCCCTCAGGGATCTTGCTACTGCCCTCTTCGTCGGCCAGATGGCAGGCGACCAGATGCCCGGGACGGGCCTGCCGGAACTCGGGCACGACCTTGATGCACTCCTCCACGGCAATTGGGCAGCGGGGGTGGAAGACACAGCCTGAAGGCGGGTTGGCCGGGCTGGGCGGCTCGCCCTTGAGGATGAAGCGCCGCCGCCTGCGCTCCAACTTGGGGTTGGGCAGTGGCACCGCCGAATTCAGCGATTGGGTATAGGGATGCAGCGGCTCTTCGAACAGGGCGTTTCGATCGGTCAGCTCCATGATCTTGCCCAGGTACATGACGGCGATGCGGTGGGAGATGTGCTTGACCATGCTCAGGTCGTGGGCGATAAAGAGGTAGGCCACGCCCAATTGCGTTTGCAGGTCCTGCATCAGGTTGACCACCTGGGCCTGGATCGATACGTCCAGGGCCGAGATAGGCTCGTCGCAAACGATAAACTCGGGATTGAGCGCCAGCGCGCGGGCGATCATGATCCGCTGCCGCTGGCCGCCGGAAAATTCGTGGGGAAAACGGCGCATGTAGGCCGGATCCATACCAACCAGATCCAGGAGTTCGGCTACCCTATCCTGTAGCTCCTGGCTTCCCTTGCCCATCATGCGGTGGATGACCAGGGGCTCGCCGACGATCTTGCGGACCGAATGGCGTGGGTTGAGCGAGGCGTAGGGATCCTGGAAGATCATCTGCATTTTGGGTCGCAGGCCGCGCAGTTGCTCATCGCTGGCCCCGGTGAGTTCGGTCTCTCGCAGATACACCTGCCCCGACGTCGGCGCGTGCAACTGGAGGATGGCCCGGCCAGCCGTGGACTTGCCACAACCACTCTCGCCGACCAGGCCCAGCGTCTCACGCCCTTTGATGTCGAAGGAGATGCCGTCCACGGCTTTGACCAGGCCTACCTGGCGGCCCAGCAAGCCGCCGGTAATGGGGAAGTGCTTCTTGAGATCGACTACCTTCAGTAGCGCGCCGTTGCCGTTGCTGCTACCAAGGCCGTTATTGCTACCGAGCTCAGACATTCCTCGGCCTCCCTTTCTCCAGGTCGTAGAAGCAAGCTGCCTGGTGCCGCACGTCCACCGTCAGCAGCGGCGGAATCTCCTCCCAGCAGCGATCAAAGACATACTCGCAGCGCCAGGCAAAGGGGCAGTGGGCCAATGGGATCAGCAGGTCCGGAGGGGCGCCCTTGATGCTCACCAGCCGTCTGGATTCCCTTGTATCCAGGCGGGGCAGGGCCCCGAGCAGTCCAATGGTATAGGGATGCATTGGATTCTCGTAGAGGTCGTCCACTGTTGCAACCTCGGCTGGTCTGCCGCCGTACATGACCAGAACCCGCTCGGCCATCCCGGCCACCACGCCCAGGTCATGGGTGATCCAGATGATGGCCACGCCCAGTTCTTCCCGCAGCCGCTTGAACAGGTCGGTAATCTGGGCCTGGACCGTCACGTCCAGGGCGGTAGTCGGTTCGTCGGCAATGATGATCTTGGGCGAACAGGCGATGGCGATGGCGATCACCACCCGCTGGCGCATGCCGCCCGAGAACTGGAAGGGATAGGCTTTGTAGCGCAGCTCCGGGTCGGGGATGCCCACGCTGGCCAGCAGCCTGAGTGTTCGACCCTGTGCCTCATTCTTGGTCATCCCCAGGTGGCGGGTCAGGACTTCAGAGATCTGTTCGCCGATGGTCAGGATGGGGTTCAGGGTGGAGATCGGATCCTGGAACACAAAGCCGATCTGCCCTCCGCGTACATCGCGCAGGTCCTCTTTGGACAACTGCAGCAGGTCCCTGGTGCCCTCTGCGGTGGTGAGCAGGGCTTGCCCCTCCTCAACTTTGCCCGGTGGCATGGGGATCAGGCCCAAGAGGGACATCATGGTCACGCTCTTGCCGCTTCCGCTCTCGCCGACGATGGCCAGGGTCTCGCCCTCTTGCAGCTCAAAGCTGACGCCATTCACGGCGTTGACGACGCCATCCAGGGTATAGAATTTGGTGACGAGGTCCTGTACTTCAAGAATCTTGGCCATTTATCACCTCCTTCTCACTTTCTGGCGCGTCGCAGACGCGGGTCGAGCACGTCGCGCAGCCAGTCCCCTAGCAGATTCATGCCCAGCGAGGTCCACACGATGGCCAGGCCAGGCCACAGGGCGATCCAGGGATAACTGGTCAGGTACTTGCGGCCGGCTTCGAGCATATTGCCCCAGCTCGGCACGCTGGGCGGCACGCTCAAGCCCAGAAAGCCCAGGCCAGCCTCGTAAAAGATCATCCTCGACATCTCAAATGTAGCCAGGGTGAGCAAGGGGCCGATAAGGTTGGGCATGATGTGGTCAAAGATAACACGGCCTGTACCCGCCCCGGCGCTGATGGCGGATTCCACATAGCCCGACTCGCGCATGCGCAACACTTCACCCCGGGTGACCCGGGCAAAGATGGGCGAGTCGGTGAAACCAAAAATCAGGATGACGTTGATCAGGCTGCGGCCCAGGATGGAGGCGATGACCACCACGAACAGGAGGTAGGGCAAGGCCAGCACGAGGTTGACGATACCCATGATGAGCGAATCGATACGACCACCGACATAGCCAGCGATGGCGCCAAAGAACATGCCCAGGCTGGCTGCGATCAGCACGCCAAAGAAGCTCACCGTGAGCGAGACGCGGGCCCCATAGATGAGCCGGCTGAGGAGGTCGCGGCCCAGGTTGTCGGTGCCCAAGGGGTGCTCCCAACTACCTTCCGGGTACCAGGCCGGCGGCATTTTGGCGTCGCGCAGATTCTGGTCCAACGGGTCGTAAGGAGCGATCAGCGGGGCAAACACCGCGGCAAAGACCACGACTGAGAACATGACCAGGCCCACGACGCCGCTGCGGTCGCGCCACAGGAAGCGGCCCATGTAGGCCAAGCGGTCCTTTAAGGTGCGCTCTACGTCCAACAGGCTGTCTGCTGCAGCTTCTCTAGTGGCCATAGCGAATCCTCGGATCTATGACTGCGTAGGCAATGTCGGTCAAAACATTGATGGTCAACACGGCCAAACTGGTGAACACGGCGATGGCCATCACCAGCGGGTAATCGCGCCAGCCAATGGCCTGCTGTAGGAGCTGGCCGATGCCAGGCCAGGCAAATACATACTCGATGATGATCGAACCGCCCAACATGTAGCCGAATTGAACCCCGATGACGCTCACCAGGGGGATGGCCACGTTGCGCAGCACGTGCTTGATATAGATCGTCCGGGGTTGCAGGCCCTTGCTGTGGGCCGTCCGGATAAAGTCCTCGCCCCGGATCTCGAGCACAGCCGAACGGGTCAGGCGCACCAACTGGCCGATCGTGGGCAGGCCGAGCACGAAGGCGGGCAGGATCACCGACTGCCATTCGTCCCGGCCAAAGGAGGGCAACCAGCCCAACCCTACGGCAAAAACAAGGATCAGGTACAGGCCCAGCCAAAAGTTGGGAATGCTTTGTCCCAGGAGGGCCAGGGCTCGCCCTACCGAGTCTATGGCGCTACCGGGGTTGAACCCCCCCACCAGGCCAAGCGGGATGCCGATGATCATGGCGATCAGCAGGGCGGTGGTAGCCAGTTGTACCGTGGCCGGCAGGCGCTGCAATACCAGGTCCAGGGCCGGTGACTTGAAGTGGAGGGAGTTGCCAAAGTCGCCCGTGACGACGCCGGCGAAATAGTCGGCAAACTGCACGAGCAGGGGGCGGTTAAAGCCCATCGACTCCCGGAAGGCTTCCACCGCCTCGGCGCTTGCCTCGCGAGGCATCATCAGGCGGGCTGGGTCGCCGGTGAGGCGCACCAGAAAAAACACCAGCACCAGGATTCCGATCAGGAGCAAAATAGATTGCCCCACACGGGTCAGGAAGTAACGCGTCATTGGCACCTCCTCGTGCGCCAGACCTCGAGGATCGACGCCCAGCGTAGAACCGGAACATGGGGAGGCACCTCAGGTGCCCCCCCACAGTTACAGTCTTCCGACAGAACCGCCGATCGTGAGCAGACCGAAGCTCGACAGCAGACAATTGACTGCTGCGGGCAGGCTACTCAGTGATGACCCAGGTGTTTTTCAGGAAGTACTGCTCGGAGGCGCGTGGCGTGTAGTTCTGAACACGGGTGTTGATCGCCTCAAAGGCCATCGGCTCGTAGAGGTAGATGAAGGGCGGATCCTCCTGCATGTAGACCTGCAGCTCCTCGTACAGTTTCTTCCGCTCCTCAAAGTCGATAGTCTCGGCGATGGCGGCCAGCAGTTCGTCGATCTTGGGGTCCGACCAGGCGGAGTAGCTGGCATCCCAGCCATCCAACGCCCCTAAGAGGCGGTTGTAGGCCTCCCCAATGGCGGAAGACCAGCTATCACCAAAGAGCGGCGGCAGCTCCTTGGCCGCCTCCAGGTCCCAGTACTGGCCCGACTCCATGATCTCCAGCTCGGTTTCGATACCCACATCCAGCAGGTAGCCCTGGACCGCCTCACAGACCTGCTCAAAGAAGGCATAGGCCCCCGCCGGGCAGGCGAACCCCATCTCAAAGCCGTCGGGGTAGCCGGCCTCGGCCAGGAGTTCCCGGGCCTTGTCGGGGTCGTAGCCAAAGGGCTCGACGACGCCGTAACCCATCTCGCTGGAGGCGACATAACCAGAGGCTGGTTGAGCAAAGCCATCGAACAGGGCGTCGACGATGGCGTCCACGTCCACGGCATAGTTCATGGCCTGGCGGACGAGGGGGTCCTCCGTCGGCTGGCCGACGCCGGTGGTCAGGTTGTTGAAGGCGATGTAGTAGATGCGGGCCACTGGATAACGTATGACCTTCACGTCGGGCGCGCCGAGCAGGCTCTGGGCCTCCTCAGAGGTCAGGCGCTGCACGACGTCGATCTCACCGGTCTGGACGGCGGCCACGCGGGTGGAGGACTCGGGGATAGGCCGGAATACCAGGTTCTGTACGTTGGGCATGCCCTCGTCCCAGTAGTCGGGGTTGGCCTCCAGGGTGATGTGATCGCCCTTGACCCATTCGACGAACTTGAACGGTCCGGCGCCGACGGGGAACTCGTTAAAGCCCTCTTCGCCAACCTCCTCGTAGTACTGGGGCGGGATCATGGCCCAACTGTCGGCCACGATCCTCATAAAGAGGGCGTCGGGCTCTGGCGTGGTGATCTTGACCGTATAGTCGTCGATCTTTTGCACCGAGTCGGCCCTAGTCCAGAAGTAGCTGTATTCAAAGTCTGCGTTGGCCGCCCGCTCCCAGGAGACAACGACCGAGTCGGCATTAAACGGCTCGCCGTTGTGAAAGACGACGCCCTCCCGCAGCTTGAAGGTGTACTCGGTGCCGTCGTCTGAAATCTCCCAACTCTCGGCCAGGGCGGGCTCGATCTCGCCCTCCTCATTGATCCACACCAGAGAATCGAAAATCTGCTGTGAGACATTGGAGGCGTTACGCTCGGCGGCCTGGGGCCGGTCGATGGAGTTGGGGAAGGTGGACAGGGCCATGGTCAGGGTGCCCTCCGGTCCTTCCGGCGCTGGAACGGCCGTCACCTCGACGACTTTTTCCTCGATGACCGTCTTTTCCACTTCGACGGTCTCGATGATCTGTTTCTCGACCTCGACCGTCTCGACAACCGTTTTCTCGACCTCCACTGTTTGGATGATGGTTTCTGGTTCTGGTGCGGGACCGCACTGCGCCACCAGCAGGCTCACGATCACCAGCAACGCCATGATGCTGAATGTCTTGGTTTTCATTCTTTCTTACCCTCCTTTGGCCCTTGACAGTCTGTACTTGCAGGAACATCTCTCCAGCAAAGCCACCTCCTGGTTGCGTGCTGGATCCAAGAACACCAAATTCCTGGCTAGCCACCTCCTTTCTGCCCGTCTAAAACGGACTCAATCCATCCACGGCACCCCGTACCCTCGGCTGTCCGCGAGCGGCCACAGAGCACTCACTGTTCCACAGTTAGCTCCCTGGACCCTGATCCGGCAACAAAAGGTCAGGCGGCGGGATTTCAGGGATCGGGAAACGCGCACGCCGCTCCAGATCGTCCAATTCCATATGATTGCGCATGTACTGCTGTGCTGCATCCTGGAACGGCTGAAAGTCCCAGGATGTCGGCCTGCCGGCCGTCAGCGCCTCAGCGACCAGCAGGCGACGCCGTTGGCTGGCGCCGACCGCTTGATGGAGGGCTTGGGCATCCCAGCGCTCCGAAACCTCGTCGCGGAAGCGACGCCGCAGCCGTTCAAACTCGGGCTGGTCGGCCAGGTTTCGAAGCTCGTGCGGATCTGCTTCCAGGTCGTACAATTGCTCGGGATCCGGGGCACTGTAGATGTACTTGTAGCGCCCCTGCCGGATCATAAAGCACGGTGCGACTGCGCCCTCGAAAAGGATCTCGCCCAGGACCGTGTCGTCGGGGTCACCCGGCTCACCGCGCAGGAATGGCATCAGGCTACGGCCGTCGGCAGGGGCGGCAAGCTCAAGCCTCCGCTCGCCGCTGGCCACCTCGACCAGGGTCGGCAAGAGATCCAGCAGCGAGACAGGGTCTGAAATCCGACGTGGTGCGAACCTGGCGGGAGCATGAACGACCAGCGGCACTCGCGCCGAC
>JASFHU010000152.1:0-8240 GCA_050123055.1 Anaerolineae bacterium | reverse complement strand
TAGCATCTGATCCTCCTCGGAAGGTTCACCTTTCCGAAACGTGTAGAGAACAATTGCGGCATTCCCCATGCCGTACTGTTAGCTTATCACAAAGCGGGCAACATTTCCATAGGCGGCTGTCATCGCCGGCTATGACAACTGTCACGCGTCGCCAGGTGCCGTTTCCCCGCTATTGACTTTTGCCCTCAGATAAGATAAGATGGAAACACAGGAGAGGAGAAGGGCCAACCGGTCATGATCCGTGTTGCTGTGGTGGACGATCATCCCCACGTGGCGATTGCATTGCGCGCCCTGCTGGACCAAACGCCTGACATCCGGCTGGTTGCCGAGGCACGGCAAGGCGGCCAGGTCTTGGCCCTCGTGCGGCGCGAGCGCCCGCACGTCCTCCTGCTGGACCTGCTCATCGAGCCCGAGTTCGACGCTCTGAGCGCAGTCCGCGACCTGCGGGCCAACTTTCCCAACCTGCGCATCTGCCTGCTGAGCGCCCACCTGGAGCCCACCTACGTCCGCGACCTGCTGGAAGCCGGCGTCTGCGGCTATATCCTTAAGGACGACGACTATGTCTCGCACATCGAATCGATCGTGCGCGACCTGGCCGCCGGGCGGCTGTACCTGAGCCCGCAGGCCTACGAAGCACTGGCCCAGGCCACCCAGCAGGCTGGCGACCGGGAGCTGCTCACCGACCGTGAGCGGGACATCCTGCGCCTGGCCCAGCGCGGCCTACCCAACCCGCAGATCGCCCGGGCGCTGCACCTCTCGCCGGGTACGGTGCGCAATCATCTCAGCGCCATCTATCGCAAGCTGGGTGTCCACAGCCGGTACGAGGCGTTGGCGGCTGCCGAAGAACGAAGCCTGCTTTAACAGGTTCGCTTTAGCAGGCTCGCTCTAGCAAGCATTTGGGGGAACCTTGAACGGTCCGGCTCTTTGGATACTCTCCGGGATCGCGATCTCTTTGCTGGCCGTGTGGCTCATTTCCCTGGCCCGGCGTTGGTACCACCGCTGGCGCTACGGGCTGCCCATCGCCCACGAAGAGCTGCTGGTGCAATATGGCCGCCGCATGGCCGCGCTGATGGATCGCGGATCGCTGGCGCAGTTTCTTGTCGAGGATGTGTCCGGAGCGCTGGATGCCTTGCAGGGGACGGTATTGCTCGCCGATGGCCACGACCTGGTTTCAGTCGATGGCACCGTCCAGGCAGACGCTTCAGGGGAGGAGCTTCGCCTGCCGGTCCTCCACGCGGCGGTGCGCTGGGTGGCCTCGAGTGGCGAGGCCAGGCGGGTGGAGGGGCGGTTGCGAGAACTGATCGGCCAAGGCCGCACCGACCTGACCTGGACAGCCGTCTGGGTGCCGCTGATGCGTGGCACCGACCTGCACGGGATCTGGCTGCTGGGCCAAAGGGCCGGCAAGCGCGCCTACGCCCCCGAGGATCTGCGCTGGCTGACAGCACTGGCCCGCCAGGCGGCCGTCGTTCTGGAGACCATTCGCTACGCTGAGCAGGAGCAGTTGGTGGCCAACGAGATGCAGGCCCTCTACCGCCAGGCAGTGTCGGCCCGCGAATCGGAGCGCGAGCGTCTGTCGCGGGAGCTGCACGACGGGGTGCTTCAGGATCTGTGCGCCGTGGCCCGCGATCTGAAGGCCATGGAAACGCGGAGTAAGGAGGGGACAAGGATCGCGCCCCTGGTCGCCCAGTCCAACGAGTCGGTGCAGACCCTGCGGGCCATCTGCCACGATCTGCGGCCGCCGCTGCTATCGAACAACCCGGCCCTTGCCCTCAAGGCCCTGGTCGAGCGCCTGGACGCCCAGTCCCCGGCGCCGATCCATATCGAGATCGCGGCCGAGGATCTGTCCGTGTCCGAGGAGGCCGCGCTGGCCATCTACCGCGTCGCCCAGGAGGCGCTGCACAACGCCATCCAGCACGCCGACGCGTCCGAGATCGCGGTACGCCTCACCCAGTATCCCGACCGTCTGCGCATGACCATCACCGACGACGGGCAGGGCATTGCCAACAGCGCCGACCTGGGGCGTTTTGTGCCCCAGGGGCATTTTGGCCTGGCCGGCATGCGCGAGCGGGCGGCCATGATCGGGGGCAGGCTGGATATCCAATCGGCCCCGGATTATGGCACCGCCGTGATCCTGGAGATCCCCTGCTGAGTTGGAGATCTCAAACTCGTCTGGTATAATCGGGGGGTTGGGCAGCCAGCTTGGGAGGACCGATATGGGCTTGAAGCAGGTCGTACTTCATTCACCAGGACCGGCCTGGTCAGGATTAGTACCATAGCATGGCTCTGATTCTGTCCGCCAGACTGGTCATGGACAGAGGCTGCGCGGCCGGTTGGGAGATTTGAAAGGGATCCCGGTGAGACTCGGGGAAAGGAAAAGTTGACGGTGGGGCGAGGTTAAGCCGCAAGATGTCGTCTGCGGCGCAGATCCGTACAGCTAGGGCCGCTGACGCGGCTGTCCTGCGAGAGATCTATCGCCCGTACGTTGAGAGAACGGCGGTTTCGTTTGAGCTAGAAGTCCCCTCCATCGAGGAGTTTCAACGGCGGATCGCCGTGGCCGTGGAAGGGTGGTCGTGGCTCGTCGCCAAAGTCGATGGCCGGCAGGTCGGGTACGCGTATGCTTCTGCACACCGCGCGCGGGAAGCGTATCGAACCTCCGTCGAGACCTCAGCGTACGTTCACGAGGATTACCAACGGCAGGGGATAGGACGCGCCCTGTACACACAGCTCCTGAAGGAGCTTAGCGAGCGAGGTTTTGGCAGCGCCTATGCTGCGATCACACTGCCCAACGAGGCGAGCGTAGGCTTCCATGAGAGTCTAGGGTTCGAGTCAATCGGTGTGTTCCCAAGAGTAGGGCGGAAGTTTGGGGTCTGGCACGATGTGGCCTGGTTTTATCGCCCTCTAAACCAGTGACCCAACACGCATATGGCCATCGTCAACCCCCAGCACGGCGCTGAATCCCAGTGCAACTCGGAAACAGAGGTATCAGAAGCGGGCGGCCTGACCATCGCGAAAGAATCTAGCTACTTGGAGGTATAGCAACAAGTGAGCGTAAAAGTATCCGTCTACATCGCGACCAGCCTGGATGGGTTTATCGCCAGGAAAGACGGTGCCCTCGACTGGTTGGATAAAGCGAATGCTACCGTTCCGCCCGGCCAAGATCTCGGGTTCAATGCATTCATGGACTCTGTCGACGCGCTGATTATGGGTCGAAAGACCTATGAGCAAGTCCTGTCGTTTGGCGAATGGCCTTATGGGAGGACACCGGTTATCGTGCTGAGTCGGAACTCGACCTCTTTTCCACCAAGTCTGCCGGATACCATCACCCATTCATCGGAGCCCCTGCCAGATCTCCTCGAAAGGCTGGCAGCCGAAGGGGTAGAGCACGTGTACGTCGATGGCGGAACCACAATCCAGGGATTCCTTGCCAGGGGTTTGGTTGATGAAATCACCGTGACGGCGATCCCTGTTCTCATTGGAGATGGAATCCCCCTCTTTGGTCCGATAGAGCAAGACATCAACCTGACGCACGTGCGTACGATCGCGTACGATTTTGGATTCGTGCAAACAACCTACGCGGTAAAGAAAGACGCATGACACTGAACGAGCCACAAGATATGCAAAGGGAGACTCCTGTAGCAGAGCGGAAGGAGTTAGAACAAGCCATTGCCCAACTAGAGGCAAAACGCGCCACCCTGGGCGATAGTATTGTGGATCTCTCCATCGCCGCCTTGCAGGAAAAGCTCGCCGCCCTGGAACCCTGCCCTCCCCACGAACAACGCAAACAGGTCTCCATCCTCTTTGCCGATGTCTCGGGCTTTACGCCCATGTCCGAGACGATGGACGCCGAGGAAGTCAGCGACGTGATCAACGCGCTCTGGCAACAGATCGACGTGGCCATCCTCGAGAACGGCGGCCACATTGACAAGCATATCGGCGACGCAGTGATGGCGCTCTGGGGCGTGGACACGGCACACGAGAGCGACCCGGAGTGTGCGATCCGCGCTGGACTGGCCATGCAGGCCATGCTGGCTGAGTTCAAGACAGGCCACTCCCTCAAAATGCGCATCGGCGTGAGCACCGGCCCGGCGCTGCTGGGCACGGTGGGCACCACGGGCGAGTTCTCGGCCATCGGCGACGCGGTCAACCTGGCTCAGGAGTTGGAAGCAGCAGCCCCAACCAGCGGCGTGCTCATCTCCCACGACACCTACCGCCACGTGCGCGGCGTGTTCGACGTGCTGAAGCAAGAGCCCCTGGTGGTGAAGGATAAGGTCGAGCCGGTGCAGACCTACCTGGTACAGCGGGCCAAACCGCACGCCTTTCGCCTCGAACTGCGGGAGATTCAAGGCGTAGAGACGCGCATGATCGGGCGGGATGTAGAGCTGACCGCCTTGCAGGATGCGCTGAACAGCGCCATCGTCGACCGCCAGACCACCCTGGTGACGGTGTTGGGAGAGGCCGGGGTGGGCAAATCTCGGCTGCTGTACGAGTTTGACAACTGGCTCGAGCTCCGGCCGCAGGAGGTATGGCACTTTAAGGGGCGCTGTACCCAGCAGCGGCAAGGGGTGGCCAACGGCCTGCTGCGCGACCTACTTGCCTATCACTTCGGCATCGCCGACAGCGACCCCATCGACGTGGTCCGGGGTAAGCTCGAGGCAGGGATCGCCAGATTCCTACCAGCAGAAGGAGAAACAAAAGCCCATTATCTGGGCGCCTGGCTGGGCTACGATTACGAGCACAGCCCGCACGTGGCCGCCCTGCGCGGCGACGCGCAGCAATTGCACAATCGGGCCTCGCTCTACCTGGGACAGTTCTTTGAGGCACTAACCCACGACTCCCCAGTGGTCATCTTGTTGGAGGATCTCCACTGGGCGGACGGCGGATCGCTGACCGCTCTGGTCGATCTCTGCCGCCGGCGACCAGGTCTGCCGCTATTCATCCTCTGCCTGGCCCGGCCGGGATTGCTGGCCCGGCGACCCGATTGGGGCTCTGACTTGCTGGAGACACGCTACCAACAGGTAGACCTCGTCCCCCTGGCAGAAACTGAGGCACGGGCGCTGGTCATCGAGATCCTGCAAAAGGTGACCCAGGTCCCCCCCATCCTCATCGAGTTGCTGGTCAGCCGGGCGGAGGGAAATCCCTATTTCGTGGAGGAGCTGGTGCAGATGCTCATCGACCAGGAGGTCATCTGCACCGGTGAGGAGAGATGGCGCGTGGTGCTGGAAAAGCTGGCCGAGTTGCAGGTGCCGGCCACGCTGACCGCCGTGTTGCAGGCACGCCTGGACCGGCTGTCGCCGCCTCAGAAGGAGGCGCTGCAGCAGGCGGCGGTGGTGGGCAGGGTCTTTTGGGATGCCGTATTGGCCGAGTTGGGCGCCGGGACCGACCCCCCGCTGGCAGAACTGGCCGCCCGGGAGCTGGTGATGCCGCGCCGCCAGTCCGCCTTTGCCGGCGCAGCCGAGTACATTTTCAAGCACGCCCTGCTGCGGGACGTGACCTACGAGACGGTCTTGAAGCGGGTACGGCGCGCTTACCACCGCCTGGTGGGAGCTTGGCTCGTGGCAGCAGCCGAGGCCAACGGCCGTACGGACGAGTATGCGCCCATCATCGGCGGACACTATGAAGCGGCGGGAGAAACTGTCGTGGCCGCCGGGTGGTACGGCCGGGCGGGCAAGCAGGCGGCGGGCCAGTTTGACCAGGAGGTGGCGCTGAAGTGGCTGAGCCGGGCGCTGGACTTGACCCCGCTCGAAGAGCGGGCCGTCCGGTTCGAGCTGCTCATGGCCCGCGAGGGGGTGTATCACCTGACAGGGAAGCGAGAAAAACAGGCCGCAGACCTGGCCAGACTGGCCGAGTTGGCAGGGGTGGCAAGCGAGACCTCAGATGTGCCGCCGGTATGGGCAGCCCAGGTGCTGATCCGACAGGCGGCGTACGCCGGGGCGGTGAGTGATTACCCGGCGGCGATCGGGGCGGCATCTGAGGCGCTGGCAAGGGCGGAGGTCGTGGCGGATGGGAAACTGGCAGCGGCGGCGTTGGTCCGTTTGGGAGATGCGCTCTGGCGGCAGGGGGAGTATGCGACGGCACGGCAGCGGTACACAGACGGGCAGGCACAGGCAGCAGCAGTGGGAGCTCGGGCGGATCTGGCTGACAACCTGAAGGGGCTGGGGAACGTAGCGTATGAACAGGGGGATTATGCCACTGCGCGGAGGAATTATGAGGCAGCCCTGGGGATGTACCGGGAGATCGGTGACCGGCGTAGGGAGAGCGCGTGTCTGGGTAACTTGGGGCTCGTAGCGGCTGACCAGGGGGATTATGCCGGGGCACGAGGGTATCACGAGGCGTCGTTGGGGATCTACCGGGAGATTGGCTACCGGCGGGGGGAGAGCATCTGTCTCAACAATCTGGGGGTCGTAGCACGTGACCAGGGGGATTATGCCAGAGCGCGGGGATACCATGAGGCATCGCTGGGGATTTACCGTGAGATCGCCTACCGGCGGGGTGAGAGCATCTGTCTGCTCAACTTGGGGGTTGTGGCGCGCAACCAAGAGGATTATGCCGGGGCGCGGGAGTATTATGGGGCGTCGCTGGCCATTGCACGCGAGGTCGGGTATCGGTCGGGAGAAGGTCTGGTCCTGCATGACCTGGGGGCGCTGGCTCAGGCAGAGGGGGACCTGGATGGGGCAGAGGCATATTTCCACCAGGCGCTGGCCCTACATGAGGAATTGGGCCAACCACAACACATGGTGGAGGACCAGGCAGGGCTGGCCGGGGTGGCGCTGGAGCGGGGTGAACCGGTGACTGCCCGGGCAACCTTGGCCCCGGTGCTGGTCTACTTGGCCGAGAACCCCACCCTGGACGGGGCAATGCATCCGTACCGGGTACCCCTAATCTGCGGACGGGTGTTGCTGGCGCTGGGGGAATTGGGCCAGGCACGAGAGATCGTGGGAGCGGCCAGCCGGGCCTGGGCCGCCCTGGCGGAGAAACTGCCCACCCTTGCCGAGCGGGAACGATTGTGGCAGGTGCCAGAGTACGAAGCGCTACGCCAGTTGTGGGCCGAATTGGCAGAGTAGTCGACATCCCCGAGAGGGCGCCGTAAACGATGACAAGGAAAGGTGCTATGACCGAGCAAGAACAGCTTGAGCAGGCCATCGCCCAGTTGGAGACACAGCGCGCCACCTTGGGCGATGCGGTGGTGGATGTCTCCATTGCCGCTCTGCGCGCCAAGCTCTCGGCCCTGGAGCCGCTGCCCGCCCCCAAGCAACGCAAGCAAGCCACCATCCTCTTTGCCGAGGTCTCGGGCTTCAAGTCCATGTCCGAGACGCTGGACACCGAAGAAGTGAGCGAGGTGATGAACGCACTCTGGCAGCGATGGGATGCGGTCATCATCGAGCACGGCGGCGCCATCGACAAGCACATGGGAGCCAGCGTGATGGCCCTGTGGGGGATGCTGGAGGCCCGCGAGGATGATCCCGAGCAGGCCATCCGCGCCGCGCTTGTCATGTGGTCGGAGTTGGCAGCCTTTTGCGAGGAGCGGCAGGTCGATCTGGCCATACGAGCCGGGCTCAACACCGGCCCGGTCCTGTTGGGCGACGTGGGCACCACGGGCGAGCTCTCGGCCATCGGCGACGCGGTCAACCTGGCCAGCCGGATGAAAACGGCAGCCCCAACCGGCGGGGTACTGATCTCCCACGACACCTACCGGCATGTGCGCGGGGCGTTCGACGTGCTGGAGCGAGGGCCGATCCAAGTCAAGGGAAAGGCCGAGCCAGTGCATACCTACCTCGTCCAACAAGCCAGGCCGCGTGCCTTCCATACTTCGACGCGAGGCGTGGCGGGCATCGAGACACGTATGGTCGGCCGAGACGCAGAGCTGCTCATGCTGCAGAACATGTTCCGTGACGCGGCCGAAGACGCCGAGGTCTATGTCGTGACCGTGGTGGGTGATGCCGGGGTGGGCAAGAGCCGGCTGCTGTACGAGTTCGAAAAGTGGATCGAACTGCTGCCCGAGGAGATCTGGGTTTTCCAGGGACGTGCCACGCCAGGGACGGAGGCAATGCCCTACGGCCTCATCCGCCGCATGTTCGCCCACCGTTTCGAGATCCTGGAGAGCGACAGTGCGGCGGAGGTACGGAAAAAGTTTCGCGCCGGGATGGCGGCCGCCCTCAATTCTGACGAGGCGGATCTGGCCGGGCAACTGCTTGGTCTTGATTTCTCCACCAGCCCCGCGGTCCAGGCCCGGTTGGGCAGTG
>JASFHU010000151.1:0-8246 GCA_050123055.1 Anaerolineae bacterium | reverse complement strand
GCGGCGACGTAAAAGGGTGTGGCCAGCGAGACGCCGGCCAGCCAGCCCCCCAGGCCGGGGCCCAGGATGACGCCCAGGCCCATGGCCGCCCCGAGCTTGCCCATGGCGCCGCTGCGGTCCTGCCTGGAGG
The DNA here is from genome assembly GCA_050123055.1 of Anaerolineae bacterium. Classification (GTDB taxonomy): domain Bacteria; phylum Chloroflexota; class Anaerolineae; order JAAYZQ01; family JAAYZQ01; genus JASFHU01. The sequence goes on along the minus strand of JASFHU010000151.1, from coordinate 8,116 downwards.
TGCTGTCGCTGATGTAGGCCATGGTGGCGGGCGAGGTGGCCGAGGCGAGGATGCCGGCCAGGGCGCGGGCCAGGAAGAGCATCCACAGCTCGGAGGCCAGGCCAAAGAGCAGCAAAAAGAGACCGTTGCCCAGGATGCCGAGCATGAGCACCGGCTTGCGTCCGATGCGGTCAGACACGGCGCCCCAAAAGGGGGCAAAGAGGAACTGCATGACCGAGTAGGTGGCGGTGAGCAGGCCCAGTTGCTTGCCGCTGGCGCCCAGCTTGTCGATGTAGAAGGGCATGAGGGGGATGACCAACCCATAGCCCAGCATGACGACGATGAGGCTGAAGCCGAGGAGGAGGAGGTTTCGGTTAACCGATTTCATCTTGGTTCTTTCCTATGGAGTGATATTGGAGATTGGATATTGGACGATGGACGACGGACGATAGACGACGGAGCACGAGCAGTCTTTCCTGGTGGGTGGTCCGTGGTCGGTCGTCCGTCGTCGGTTGTCATTGGTCGGCCTGCGCCGTCTCCAGGATCTCGACCACGCCCTGCCCGCCGTCTACGCGGATGCGGTCGCCGGTGCGGAGGCGGGTGGTGGCGTCGACGCAGCCGACGACGGCCGGGATGCCCAGCTCGCGGGCGACAATGGCGGCGTGGGAGAGGGGCGCGCCCACGTCGGTGACGACGGCGGCGGCCCGTGGGAAGAGGGGCGTCCAGCCGACGTTGGTCATGGCGGTGACCAGGATCTCGCCGGGCTGGAGCTGAGCGCCGTCCTCAAAGTGGTCCAGGCGGCGGACCTGGCCCTCGACGCGGCCGGCGGCGCCGGCAAAGCCGGTCAAGGTGGTGGAATCCGAGATGGGGACCGGGGCGGAGGCGTCATAGATGTCGTTGCGCCGGTTGGGGTCTGCGGCCCAGAGGTAAGGATCGAAGCGCCCGCGGATGATGGATGGCGGCGCCGGGAGGGCGCACAGACGCTGGTAGGTCTCTTTGCGGGCAGCGACGTCCTGCTCCAGATCAGCGACGGCCAGTACCCCGTTGAGAAGCTGGAACAGCTCGTCGTAGGTCAGGAAAAAGATGTCGTCGCCCAGGCCAGTCAGCTCGCCAGCGCGCACCGCAAAGGCCCGCAGCATGCCATAGGCCCGCACCATCTCGGAGCGGAACTCCTCGCGCAAGCGCGCGGCAGGTGGGACCTCTTCCAAACGGCGGCACATCGACTTGGCTTTGCGCGGGTAGCGCTCGACGAAGCGCTGCCAGGCGGCGTGAAAGTCGGCGCGGCGCCGGGCAAGCAGGCCATCGACGTCGATGGGGGCGCCGGCATGTTCGGCCAGCCGGCGGTCCAGCCAGTCAGGCTCCTCGTAGGGGCGGGGAGCCGATAGCTCCATCTCGTGGGGTCCGCGGTGGCCGTACCGGTCCATGTATTCCTGGCGGCTCATCTGGCCGCGGGCGACGCGGTCCACGCCGACGACGGGACCCAGGCTGGCCAGGAGCGCAGACTCGTCGCTCAGGTTTGACAGCAGGGTGTTGGCGTCGGCCTCGCCGACCAGCTTGATCAGGCTGGGGCGCAGTTTGCGCATCAGCTTGGCGTAGGGCCGGAACGAAGCCCCCACCATCAGGGCGCAGTCAAAGTAGTAGGGTTTCAGCTCCCCCTCCCAAAAGGCGACCAGTTGCTCGGTGGTCTGGATCTCGGCTAGGCGCTGCTGTGCCGAGCGACACCAGTCGTGGTTTGTCTCCAGCCACTCGGGGAGCTGGTGGCCCAGTTCCTTCTCCTTCTTGAGGATCCCCCTCATGCCGGGTACCAGGGAGAAGAGGATCGACGCGGGCAACGGGTACAGGGGGACTTCCATCCCCTCGGGGATGGGGCCAAGCATGTCGACCATGCGCTTGAGCATGCGCTTGGGGCTGAGTCCCAGCGAGCGGAACATGGAGAGGGTCATGCTGACATTGACATAATTCCGACCGGCGATGTTGCCGATCCAGGGATAATCGCCGGGCATAGGCTGGTTCTCCTCGCGGAGGGCGTTGCCCAGGGTCCAGGTGAGGGGCGACATGACGTCGGGCCGGGCTTCGGCGGCGTTGACGTTGGTCCACAAAAAGTCGCCCCTGAGGCTGCTGTTCCACTCGCCGGTGACGGGGTTGTAGCCCTGGAGGGTGGTGATAGGGCGCGATTGGAGCAGGTAGAGTTTCCCGCCGGCGACGGCCCACTCGATATCCTGGGGGCCGCCGAGTTCCTTCTCCAGGCGGGTGCCCAGCTTGTAGAGTTTTCGGGCGAAGCGCTTCAGCTTTGGCGGGCCGTTGTAGCGTCCCTTGGGCCGGGAGAGGGAGAAGGTGAAGGGCTCGGCCTCGCCGGAGACCAATCCCTCGCCCAGGCCGTGGATATAGTTGCCGGTCATCCGCTCAAAGCTGCCGCTGACGGGGTCGGCGGTAAACAGGACGCCCGAGATGTCGGCCCGGACCAGGCGCTGGACGACGACGGCGATCTCGTGGTCGGCGTCGAGGCGCTGGGCCTCGCTGTAGGCGCGGACCCGTTCCGAATTGCGGGACTGATAGACGGTGTGGATGGCGGCGCGGATGGTGTCGTCGGTGCGGACGTCGAGCACGGTCTCGAATTCGCCGGCAAAGGAGGCCTGGGCCGAGTCCTCGCTGAGGGCAGACGAGCGGACGGCAAAGGCGCTGCCCGGCTCGCCGTTGCGCAGGCGATCGAGGTGGGCCTGGACCTGGGTCCACCCGCCCTGGGTGAGCCGGTCATCCTGAAAGGCGGCGGGCAGCACGACAAAGCCGTCGGGGATTGGGTAGCCGGCCTGATGAAGGCGGGCTAGCGTGCCACCCTTGCCGCCAGCGGCAGGCTGCTGGGTGGGTGAGAGTTGGTCGAAAGACTGAACCATGGTCCTCATTTGGATTGCCTCCTTGGTTGAGCCACTGGATCACTGAAGTACCGAATCGCTGCATTGCTGGGAAACTGAATTGCTGGTCTGCTGGTGGCCCGGTGAGGGCCGGTCGGTGCGGGTGACGGAGAGGAGGGTGAGGTTGAGGTCCCAGATTCTGTTGAGGATCCCGCGCAGGCCGGCCTGGTCGACGACGGGGCCGGTGAGGGTGGTGATGGTGGCGCCGTCGTCGCTGGTGTCAACCGTGCTGGCCAAGTCATCGAACCAGTTGAGCCAGCGCGGGCCGATCTGGCCCTGGATCTGGATCTGATAGTTGGCCGGTTGCTGCTGGCCGGTGTTGGGTTTTTCGCCCATGACGCTTCTCCTCTGCCGCTTGGGCAGGTGGTGGTGGTGTGTTCGTGGCTGTCCTGCCCTGTTGGAGGCACTATACCATGAGAGAGGGATGAGGCGCATCATCCCATTGGGATGATCTGGGGGATGATCTTACGGCATGATCTTGGGGGATGTAGAGGGGAAACCGCTCGCGGAGGGTCTACTCTGCCAGTCAGGAGGTATGCCTGGGCCACGATAAGACGGGGGAATGAAATCGGTGACAGGTGGACCGAACTTGTGGAATGCAAAGACGCTGCCGATTCTCGAGATCGGCAGCGTCTGCGTATGATCAGGTACTTGATACGATCATTTGCCTGTGACCGCTCCTAGACGGCGTAGCGGTTGTATTCCTCGATCTCGTAGTCGCGATTGGTGACGAACTGGAACCAGATGCCCGCACCAGCCACAACCAGGAAGAAAATCAGCCACAGGAAGGAGTTTTGGATGGCCATTCGGACCGGATCCATCATCAGCGTGAGGAAGTTTAGCTGGCCAAAGGCGGCCAGCAGGGTAAAGATGATGACGCTGGTGCCAGCGATGGCGGTGACAATGATGACGGCCCACTTTTGGAGGTTGAAGCGCAGCACCACAAAGGCCACCACCACCGCGACGATGATGGCGATGAGCCAGACGAGGAAGTTCATGTTCAGACCGATGGCGGTCAGAATCCCCACCGTCGCGCCATAGCCAAAGGCCCCGGAGATGATGGCCACGGCCAGGAAGTAGAAGAGGTAGGACAGGGCGGCGAATATGGCGCCGACCACAAAGCCGACTACCCAACTGGTGATGGTGGCCAGAAAGCCGCCGCCAAAGAGGACCTGGACCGTCTGCGCGCCCAGGCCCAGGCCAAAGAAGAAGCCAAAGATCGGCAGCATGATCCACATCAGCTTGTAGCCGAGGAAGGCCAGAGCCAAGCCAAACAGGAGGGCGATCAAGCCCATGCAAAACAGTTCGAATCCCATTTCATTCTCCTTTCATCCTTCAGATCTGTTACCCGGAACCAGACGAGGTTCCCCCCGGTACTGTCCGATTCCGTTCGACGGATGCCCCAGGTCGGGCATCTTTCTTGCCAGGGGTCCGCTCTCACCTCCTTTTGTCTCGGTCTCGGAGCCCAGAGCTGATAGGCTTGCGCAGTGCCTGTCAGGTCTGAGGCTCCGGCACGGTGCACGGGTGCGCGGTCTGCCGACCACAGTCGCAGGACAAAGACAACAAAGCGGCCGGGTTGCGCCTTCCGCCAGCGCGGCTGCCAGCAGATCCACGCCAATACCTATAACACATAACGTGGCGTGAAGTTGCTCGCTGTGGCGAGATCTCTATTCGATCCTTTCCACCCGAAAGATGACCGGCCTCAGGCCATCGGTGCAGCAGGTGATCGCGGTCCCAGGCGGTCCAATCCAGGGATAGCTGCCGCCGAACATGACGGTGACCACCTCGCGGTGTATGTCTGCCCAGGCCCAGCCGCAAAAGCCATCGGGCTTCAAGGGAAAGCCCTCGATGGTGAATTCTTGCCCGTCTTCATAAAGTTGGCATTGGCCCAAGCCGGTGTCTGTGTCGCTTACGTACTGGTCGATCAGGTCCTGGTTGAGGCTCCTCTTGAGCACTGTGATCTTGCATTTTGACATAACGATCTCTCCCTCTCAGGCTCTGGGTCCCCCTAGGCTACTGGCCGGTCACCTGGGCCGCGATCTGTTCCCATGCTTCGTGGCCTCCAGACCATATCTCGACAATGCGCTCGGAAAAAAGCCGCACGCTGGCCTGTGGATCCAAGTTCGAATATCGACCTCCTGCCTGCAGGTAGAGGAACTTTTCTGTAGTCAGTTGCTGCTCGGCATTGCGCGAGCGCACCCAGATCTCCTGGGCATTCGTCGCTCCTAGCAGCGCGGTAGCAAGGACGGTCAGGCCGCTGACCACCGGAATCACCCATGGAATCGTCTGCTGCACGACCGACAGGGCAGACAAGACGGTGACGGAAACGGCCAGGATGATGCTGGAGTACTTGACGCTACTTCTCATAGACGCCCCAGGCCAGCTCGGGGTGCTGGGCGACGAAATCCTCCGAAAAGTACCAGGCCATCTCTTCGCGCCCCTGCAAATGGTACCCGAAAAAGGCGACCGCAAAGTGGGCCAGGCGAGCCACCTGCTCACGGTTGTAGATCATCATGTGACCTGGGCCGACAAAGGAGATCATCGCCCTGTCGGGTGTGCCCAGGTGCTGGTAGATCTGGGCGTTTTCTAGATAGAGTTCATCTCCGGTGCCGGCGATGATCAGGGTGGGCCGGTCGACGGCTGCCAGTCCCCTCTCGCCGAACAGCCACCACCCTTCGCCGGCCAGCGGCATCACGGCCCGGATGCGGGCATCGGTCATGGGCTGCCACAAGCCGTCCTGGCTGCCGGTGATGGCCTGGCCAGCATGGGCGGCAAACTCGGGCCAGGCGCCCGCCGGGGCGCAGTCGAAGGCGGAAAGATTCGATAGAATCGCCTTGGTCATGGCGTCGGCGTCGGGACATTGGGCCAGGTAGTGCTCGGGGTCGATGCGTGCGCCGCTGACGGCCAGCGCATTGTAGCCGTCAAAGGAGTAACCGGTGGCCCCGGCACGTTCGGCATCGATCATACCTTCCAGGCCGTCTGGCGGATCCGAGGCCACCTGGTCCAGGGCAAACAGGAGGTCGAGGGGTTGGTCGATCATCTCATTATTCATGCGTGCGTAGGTGTCGATGCGGGTGACGCCGGCCCAGACAAAACCGTGGCTGACCAGATAGGGCGCAAAGATGGAGCCGACCTTGGCCGAACTCACAATCAAGGGATAGGGCGCGCCGCTGCCGTCCGGCTCGGCGTTGGGGATGAGGCGGTTTCCGGTTGCATCCTCAGGTCGCAGTGCCGGATACCAGACCCGCACACCAACCCCGCGGCCGTCGCGGCTGGCGTCCTCAGCCGAGAACTCGCGCACGCTCACACGGTACGGGCCAGGCTCGGAGAGTGGCAAGGGAGCTGGCTCTTGGGTGCTCGGCGGCGCCGTCGTCGCAGCTTGCGGCGCTGTTGTCGGTGGGGTGGCGGCCGATGGTCCCGGTGATGTGGCAGCCGGCGGTGTCACTGTGCCGGGAGCACAGGCAGCCAGTAGCAAGATCACCATAACGAGAGTGCCAAGTGACTGCATACGATTCATGGCCATCTCCCTTAGCCATGGGGAAGGTCCCAGTGAACAGCCATCATGCCGGCAAGCTCAGTGCCCAGAACAATGAGCTCACCTGCTGCGAGGAAGGCTGCAATGAGCCTTGAGTATCATAGCACGGATGCAGGTCATTGTCAAGCGGCGTCTGCAGCCCCATCCGATTCCGATTCCGCAACAGCCATGGGTGCCTGGACCCAGGCAAATATGGGCCCGTAGGCCCTTTGCCAGCCACGTCTTGGCGGCTATGATGAGGACAGCATTGGGTAGTGGTCAAACCTGCAGACAGAGAGGGAGGAATCATGAATCGCAAGCCAAATACGTTCAACCAACTGCAGGCCAGCGAGCCACAGGGCGAACTGGTGGGTGATGGGGCGATTGTGTTTGCCATGTGGCTGTTGGCGCTCGCGCTGTCTATTGTCTTTTGCGTGGTGATATTGTCCTCTGCGGACCCCGAGGTGTTGTGGATGTTTGGTTATGGATTTGGGGCAAACTGAGAGCAGAGTTGGTCAAGGATTGGACCAGCCTCCCGCAGGCTTGGTGCCGGAAGTGAATTGAATCTGGCGAGTTCATAAACTCTCCGCAGTACTTCGAACCAAGTGCTGCCTGCGGGCGGCTCGGTGTTCCACTTGGCGTGATCGCCATTCGTGGTTCAGGATGGCGTACAGGCGCGTATCCCACCAGCGCCCTTTAAAGTACTCGTTCTCCCGCAAAAGCCCCTCCTGCCGCAGGCCGAGCTTTTCCAGGACCCGGACCGAGCGGTGGTTTTCGGCGATACACCAGGACCAGATGCGATGGAGCCGCAGCTCGGCGAAGCCAAATTGGATGGCGGCACGGGCTGCTTCGGTGGCATAACCCTGGCCCCAGTGTTCGGGGGAGAGATCGTAGCCAAGGTCCCCCTGGCGAGCGGCGGGGGAGCCCAGGCGGAGGCCACAGGAGCCGATGAGTTCATGGTGGGGCTTGAGGGCGACGGCGAGCTGGAATTTGTGGCGAGGTTGCGTCCGCTGCCAGTCGAGAAAAAGCTGGAGGAGCTGGCACACATCCTCGGACTGCCTTTCGGTCCAGGGATAATACTCCAGGTACCGCGGGTCGGACTGGTAGGCCAGCAGGGCTTGATAATCGCGCTCAACGAACTCGCGCAGGACCAGTCTCCGGGTGGTCAGGTGCATGGGAGCTCCAGGCAGTCAACATGTGGGTGGCACAACACCACAGACGAAAACGCCCGGTAGAGACGCCGCCGGGGCGTCTCTACAAGCACGGGGTGTTCCCGAGATGAGGTCCAGACTTGTCTGGGGATTGGCGGATCGGTGAGACGCGTGGCGATTGGGGTCACAAGATGCCGAGTTGGCGGGCGCATTTTGCCGCTTCCCTACGCCCATGCACACCCAATTTGCCGTAGATATTGCGGGCATGGGATTTGACGGTGGGCAGGGAGATGAAAAGCTGCCGGGCGATCTCGGGGTTGGTGAGGCCCTCGGCCAGGAGCTGGAGAACCTCTAACTCGCGGGGGGTGAGAGGCTCGATGAGGGACGATGGACGATGGACGATGGACGGAACCCCGATTCCCGTCGATAGTCCAGCGTCCGCGGTTGTGCCAAAGGCGGCCAGAAGCTCCTGGGTGTAGGCGGGGGCGATGCCGCGGCGGGCGGCCTGGTGGAGGAGCTTGGCCATCGCCTCTCCCTCGTCGAGGAAGAGCCGGACGTAACCC
>JASFHU010000150.1:0-8247 GCA_050123055.1 Anaerolineae bacterium | reverse complement strand
GGTGCCGGTCACAGTGGCGACGTCGATGCCACATTGAGCACTCGATGGAACAGCCACAGTGACGGCGATGGAGGCACCCACGCCCGTTTCTAGTTCTAGCAGCGCAGGTTCGGCGCTGGCTGGCCAAACGTCGCTAACAGCGGCAATGGCAAAGGTATCGGTGCAGTTGCCGGTGTTGGTCAGCCACAGTGAGTAGGTCGCGTCAGAGCCCGGGCTCACCGAGCGGGCATCTACCGATGGGGAGATCGTCAATGCGGAGAGCGCGCTGGTCGTGGTGGTCAGGGTTGACGATGCAGAGACCGTGGCCTCGCTTTCCGCGGTGTAGGTCACGGTGGCGACGTCGCTGTCGGTGCATTTGGCACCCGACGGCACGGCCACGGTAACCGATATGGGGACGCCATGGCCCGGGTCCAGCGTCACCGTTGGGGATAGGGTGCTGGCCGTCCACTCGTCACCCGCGGCGGAGAAGGTAAAGGTATCGATGCAGTTGCCGGTATTGGTCAGCCACAGGGAGTGAGCGGCGTTGAGGCCCGGGATACCGGGGACAAGGGTCTCGGACGGAATGAGTGCCAGCCCCGAGACCGTGTTGGCCGTGGTGGACAGGGTTGACGAGTCGAAGGCCAGGCTATCATTGCGGGAGGTAAAGGTCACAGTGGCGACGTCGACGCCGCAGTGAGCCGTCAGGGGCACGGTCACGGTAACATCTACCTGGGCAAGGACGAGGGGGGGCAGTTCTACCTCTGTAAGTGAGGTGCTCACCGGCCACTTGGCGCCACTGACAGAAATATCGATGATGTCGGTGCAGTTGCCCTGATTCTGCACAAACAGGTCGTAATAAACTTCGGAATCCGGGTTACCTGAACCGGTGAGACCGGCTAGTAAGGTGTACACACTGCGGATGGTGTTGACCGAAGTGGTCAGGACGGAGGAGGCAGAGATGGTGCTACTGCTTTGGGAGGTAAAGGTCACCGTGGTGTGATCCTCGGCGCCGCACTGGGCATTGGAGGGGACGGTGACGGTGACGATCACGGCGGCGGAGAGGTTCGGTTCCAGGATCACCTCTGCGGGCTGGGCGCTGGCCGACCAGGAGCCGCTGCTGGTTGCGACGGAAAAGGTATCGGTCTGGTTGCCGGTGTTGGTCACCTGCAGGGTGTAGGTCACGCCGGTGTTCGGGTCACCGATGCCGGTGGCAGTGGTCGGGCCGACCTCTAGGCCATAGGCCGCGCCCACAGAGGTGGTGAGGATGCTGGTGTCGGAAATGACGCTATTGCTCTGGGAGGCAAAGGTCATGGTAGCGATGTCCTGGTCGGTGGCCAGGGCATCGGCTGGCACGGTCGCGACGACGTCCACGTCAAGGCCCAAACCGGGGTACAGCGGCCCGATGGTGGGTGGGTAATCGGTGATCCAACTAGGCTCACTGGCGGTGAGGTCGAAAGTCTCGAAGCAATTGCCAGTGTTGGTCATCCACAGGGCGTAAGTCACGGCGGTGCCGGGGAGGCCTAAGCGGGTGTCAGAGGGCGGTGCGACGGTCACCCCATAGACCGGGTTGACGATAGTGACGAGCTCGCTGCTGGCGGAGACATGGCTGGCGCCCTGGGAGGTAAAGGTGATGGTGGCGCTCTCTGGACCGCATAGGGCATCGGTCGGCACGCTCACAGTAACGCCTACCGAGGCGCCCAGGCCCGGATCCAGCTCCCCAACCGTATCGGCTACGGTCACCGTCCAGTCGGTGCCGCTGACGGAAACGTCAAAGGTGTCGGCGCAGGTCCCGGTGTTGGTTACCCACAGGCTGTAGGCTACATCAGTGTCTTGACCGGCCGGTTTAGAGTCACTGACCGGATCGACGGTCACGCCAGCACCGGCAGCCACGGCGATGCTGCTGCTGTCGTTGCCGGAACGGGTGTCGGCTGACGTGGTGGCGATGGTCGCCGTGTTGGTGAATGGGTCAAAGCAGGACAGGGCCGGGCTGACCTCGCCGGTGACGACGATCACTCCCTCATCCGAGGTGGTTAGGTCTTGCACCCACCAGACGTAGGGTGGACTGTGCCCGCTATTATCAATCGTCACACCGCTGCTATAGACGCTCTGCACGGTGATCTCTGCGGGAATGATGTCGGTGATGACCACGCCACGCGCTGTATTGTTGCCAGAGTTTCGGAACGACAGGGTATAGGTGATGGTGTCGCCCGGCGAGGCGACCGCCGGTTCGACAGACTTGGTGAGGGTGACGTCGGCCGTGAGAGGGGGTACGTAAAACTCGTACACCTTGCCGTCATTCTCCAGGGGGTCGTTGTTGTTGTCGACTCCCCGGTCTGCCACGTAGAGATTCATCACACCAGGATCCAGCGAGCCTGGGGCGAGGGTTACACCTGCCGGCAGGGTCGGATTCGCCGCAGAGATGTTTATCTCCCGCACCACGGTCAGAGTGTCGGTTGCGTCGAGCTTGAGATGAAAGATCCTATTCTTTGGCCCGCCAACTATGTACAGGTAACCGTTCTCTGGATCAAAGCCAAGGCCTCCGGGATTGTTCGCATAGCTCGTTGTGTCCCAACTGGTCACCACTTCATCGCCTGTGCCAAAACCATCTGTGCCCGGCTCGACGCGGAAGACTTCTTTGTCAGCCCCACTGGCGAGCCAGAGGACCCCACTCTGTGTATCAAAGGCGATGCCCTCTGCATCCCCGCAGCCAAGGTCTAGCGTACTGAACGAAGTCCTGGGGTCGTCTGCCGTGAAGAACAGCCCATCAGAGCCCGGGTGTATCATCCAGATCTTTTTTGTATTGTCATCGGCCAGAAACAGGATCTCGCTGGCCGGGTCATAGGCCAATCCACTCGGCTCATTGGAGTTGGGCAGCGTCGTTCCGGTACGGGCCAGACTGCCGTCCAGGTTGATCTCAAAGACATTGTCGCCGGTGAAGTACATAGGCATTTCATCGACCTCAGAGTCGCTCATCAGAAGCGTACCCTCAGGCTCGATGTAGATAATGCCTGCCGCGTCGGGGCTAGGCGGATGGAAGGCCGAGGTGTCGATGGTCTGCACCAAAGAGGCATTCACGATGGGCCACGTAACCGCCAAGGGCGCCAGCTCGGCGAACGAAAACTCGACGATCTGGCCCCCCACCGCTGGCGTGGCCTGTTGATCCAGCCCGGCGCCCGGGCCACTGTCGGCGATGTATAGGCTCGTTTGGGCGGGGTCGTCCGTCAGGTCACCGCTGGGGGCAAAGACCAGCCCTTGGGGGTCCCCCAGGGCCAGGGAAGAGGCGTCGTGGCTGGCTACGAGGCGGCCGCCCTGGGTGAGCTCGTAGAGCGTCTGCCGAGCGGGATGCAGGGTATAGAGATGGCCATTGGCCGGGTTGAAGGCCAGGCCCCGGAGACCTGCCAGGTTGATGTCGACCAGATCCAGCCGGCTGATGACCGCATTGTCAAAGCCGCCGTCAGCATCGGGCTCGATGCGCACAATGCGCGGCCCGATGCTGTCCAGGAAAAAGAGCCGTCCGCTGGCCGGGTCGCCGGCCATGCCCTGCGGGCTGCGCAGGTCAAAGCGTGGCACCCTGTGCCGGGTGAGCGTCGCCGAGTCCAACTGGCCGTCGGGCCCGGTGGCAATGTCGATCAACTCCAGGGTCGCGGGCTGATATGCCAGCAGGCGGTTGGCCTGGCCGTCGAAGGTCATATTGATCGGGTCGGGGATCGCTGCCGGCACCTGCACCGTGCCCACCTGGCTGATCACCGGACTGACGGAAAGCACGTTGATGTCAAAGACCACGGCAGGAGACCAGCCCGTTTTGCTCGCCCGCACCAGGTAGAAGAGGTTGGCCTCTGGGGAGAAGGCCAGGCCGGCGGGGTTGGTGAGGCCAAGCTCATCGGGCTCGATGGCCCGAACCTGTCCGGCGATGGTAGGGTCCTCTTGAGCAGAGCCGACCGAGCTGCCGATCAGTAGCAGGATCAGGGTCAGCCCCAGGGTTATCACCAGACGGCCTGGCAGGCGGATGGTCTCTGCTTGGGCTTTGTGCTTTCTTGGCATGAGTAGTCTCCTTTGAGCTCTTGAATTTTCAGGCCATTTGCTGCGGCGAGTGCTCCAATGGCAACTGGCCAAGTCGGCACTGTGGGTGGCGACCCGGCCGGGTATGCGAGTGTGGGGGACCTATGGGAAGACCACCACCTTTCTCAGCGGACCCTGGTGGCAAGTTCGGGGCTAGCATCCCCCCTTGGTAGCTGGCCCATTATATCACAACCGATTGGCTACGTCAATAGTCCTTTTGAACTAGGGCCGTGACACCTGGCACCATGTACACTCTCGGCTGTGCGCGGCTGATGCTGGCGGCTGCTTGCCGCCCGCCTGCTTTTCGGGTATAATTTGCCGGCATCCAAGATTCTGCGCCCAACTGCACTAGAGATAAGGAGCGATCATGCCACCCATTCCCAGAGCAAGCGCCTTGAAGCTGGCCTCCACCGGCCGCGACATGGGCGCGGAGGTGTTGCGAGGCACCCTGGAAAAGAACACGGCTGGCAGGTGGACCGTCGGCCACATCGAGGTGGAGTCATGGCTGTCGCGCTACGACGGCTATGAGGTAGTTTTGGCCGTGGCACCCATTGACCAGGAAACGCCGATGGCCTACACTCGTACCTGTCGCACCTGCGGCAACGAGTACGAAGGCCGGACCTGCCCGCACTGTGAGGCGGTCCGCCGCCGGCTGCGCGGGTGATCAAGAGATGGAGAAGAGGGCGGAACCCCAAGGTCCTGTGTCAGGGACGCCAGACAGAGTCTGGGAAGGTGGGCGCCAGCTCGCCCTTTCTTCCGCTGGCCTGCCAAAGCTTGGGATCTGGAGGCACTGGCTACTCGGTACCGGCCTGTTGCTGGCCGTTTGGGTGGCCGTCCTGCTGATGAGCGGTTTGGCCATGCCTGAAGCAGGTATAGCCGCGTCGGGGGCGGGCCGGTTCTCCGACTTGGGTAACGAGGGCGGGATTAGGTTGACAGACGAAATGTCATCAACCGTTACCTGCCCTTTATCAGCCGCCAGGAGCTGATTGTACCCAACGTCTGGAAAGCCGAGTATTACGCCAATTGGCAACCCGACCGGGGGGAGTTCCACAGCCCGGTCACCTACCTGGGCACCGGCTACCATGACGTCGTCGTCGAGTGCTTTGAGGCTACCGGCGAGGCCGAGATTCAGTTCTGGTGGGAATAGATGTTTTTTGACGAAGCCAAGATCAATATCAAGAGTGGCAAAGGGGGGGATGGTTGCGTCGCCTTTCGCCGTGAAAAGTTCGTGCCCTTTGGCGGTCCCAACGGTGGCAATGGCGGCCGTGGCGGGAACGTCTACCTGGTGGCGGATCGCAACCTGAACACGCTGGTTCACTTTAAGAAACGCGTTCATTTCAAGGCCGGCGGAGGCGGACGGGGCAGCGGCAAGAACCAGCAGGGTGCGATGGGGGAGGACAAGCTCATCGCGGTCCCCCAGGGCACGATTGTCCACGATGCCGACACGGACGAGTTTGTGGCCGACCTGATGGAGGATGGCCAGCGGGTGTTGGTGGCCAGGGGAGGGCGGGGAGGGCGGGGCAATGCGGCCTTTGCCTCGCCCACCAACCAGGCCCCGCGCCTGGCCGAGCACGGCGAGCCGGCCCAGGAGCGATGGTTGCGCCTGGAATTAAAGCTGATCGCCGACGTGGGCGTCATCGGCGTGCCCAACGCCGGCAAGAGTACCTTGCTGTCGGTCGTCAGCGCTGCCCGGCCCAAGATCGCCGCCTATCCCTTCACGACGCTGCAGCCCAACCTGGGCGTGGTGCTGGTGGACGACCTCCATTCCTTCGTCATGGCCGACGTGCCGGGCCTGATCGAGGGGGCCAGCGAGGGAGCCGGTCTGGGCCACCAATTCCTGAGGCACGTCGAGCGCACGCGCCTCCTGATCCATCTCCTCGACGGCTCGTCCACCGATCCGCTGGCCGACTATGAGACGATCAATGGCGAGCTGTCCCAATTCAGCCAGCAACTGGCGGCCAAACCCCAGATCGTCGTGCTCAACAAGATGGATCTGCCCGATGGCCAGACCTGGTGGGAGCTGCTGCAGGAGGCATGGGAGGAGCGGGGCATCGAGGCCCACGCCATCTCGGCCGTCAGCGGGGAGGGAGTCCAGGCGTTGATGAGGCGCGTCTTGGAGATCCTATCCACCCTGCCGGCCGTCGATCTGGCGCCCGAGGCCCCGGTCGTGTTCCGGCCAGCGGAGCCGGAGGAGGCCTTTACCATAGAGGAGGAGGAGGATGGCTGGCGGGTGCGCGGGGTGCGTGTCGAGCGAGTGGCGGCCATGACGCCCTTTGGCCTGCCCGAAGCCGCGGCCCGTTTCCAGCGCCAGTTGCGGGCGATGGGTATCGTGGAGGCGTTGGAGGAAGCCGGCGCGCAGGAGGGAGACACCGTGCGCATCGGCGAACAGGAACTGGAATGGCAACCCTGACCCAGAGGTCAGGCTCGACCCAAGGGTCAGGGCCGACCCAGCAGTCAGGCCCGACCCAGCGGCTGGGGATCCTGGGTGGCACTTTTGATCCCGTCCACCACGGCCACCTGGTGGCTGCCGAAGAGGCGCTCTACCAGCAAGGGCTGGACCAGGTCCTGTTTGTGCCCGCCGGGGCGCCGCCCCACAAGCCGGCCCACCCTATCTCGCCGGGGCACCACCGCCTGCGGATGGTCGAGCTGGCCATCGCCGGCAAGCACCATTTTACCACCTCGCGCGTGGACCTGGAGCGGCCCGGCCCATGCTATACCGTCGATACGCTGGCGCTGCTGCGGCGCGAATGGGGGCCGGGCCCTGGCCTATTTTTCATCGTCGGCGCTGATTCGCTGGCCGAAATGGCGACCTGGTACCAACCCCAGCGCCTGATCGAACTATGCGAGCTGATCGTGGTCGAGCGACCCGGCTCCGAGGTCGATCTGGACCAGGTGGAGGGACAACTGCCGGGCATCAGCGAGCGGCTGCACCGGGTACGGATGCCGCTCCTGCAGATCTCGTCCAGCGACCTGCGGGCGCGGCGGCGTGCGGGGCGGTCGATCTCGTACCTGGTGCCACCCGCGGTCGAGGCGTATATCCTGGCGCATGGACTCTACTGCGAGAATTGCCTGCGCTTGTAGAGACGCCCCGCCAGGGCGTCTCTACTGTGGTGGTGTGCCGCGAACATCATGACTACCTGGGAGGAAAAGATCGCATGACTCTGTTGCTTGAGGAACTCGGCTGGCCCGATGTGGAGGAATACCTGCGGCGCGACGATCGCCTGATCCTGGTCGTGGGCAGCACCGAACAGCACGGCCGCCACATGACCTTTGCCAGCGACGTCTGGCAGCCCTGGGAGATCGCCTGCCAAGTGAGCGAGCGGACGGGGGTACTGATCGCCCCGCCGCTGAACTATGGCATGTCGCTGCACCACCTGGGCTTTCCGGGCAGCCTGAGCCTGCGCCCCCACACGTTGGCCTCGGTGATCGTCGACCTGTTGGAGAGCGCCTACGTCCACGGCTTCCGGCGGATCTTGCTGCTCAACGGTCATGGCGGCAACACCGCGGCCATCCAGACCGCGCTGGCCGAGGCGCTGCACGAGCTGAACGGATTGGAAGTCCGGTTGGGCAACTGGTGGCACGAGCCGGAGGTCAAGGCGGTGCTCGACGAAGCCTTTCCCGGCCAGCCCGGCGGCCACTCGGACGCGGGCGAGACGTCGATGGTGATGGCCATCCGGCCCGACGTGGTGCGGCTGGAGCGGGCGCAGTACAGTCCCGACGCACCCCGGGTTGCCTTTCTGACGCGCCAGGTCTTTCTGGAGCATTATCCCCACGGCGTCATCGGCGCTGACCCTCGCCAGGCGTCGGCCGAGGTGGGCAAGCGCACGCTGGCAGCGGCCGTCGAGGTCTATGAAAAAGTCCTGGTGGGGTGGAAACCCTAATTCGTTCAATCACTGATGGGCTCGGTCAGGAGACCCTCGGCGAACAGAAGAATTCGTGCAATTCGTGGCTAGACCTTCAAGCAACAAAGGAGGAATTGTTGAGCAAGCTGACGCTCCACTGCCAGGCCGTTCCGCATTGGGTTGGCTCGTTCTTGACCCGGGCCGGGGCGACGCACTGCAAGACCGTCGACAATTATCCGGCTTACGCCGACGTAACCACCATCGGGCGCGTCTACTATGACCAGACCAGGGTGGATGAACAGGTGCAGGCCGGGGCCGCGGGCGCCGACGCGATGTTTGAGGCCTGCTGGCCCGAGATCGAAAAGAA
>JASFHU010000149.1:0-8255 GCA_050123055.1 Anaerolineae bacterium | reverse complement strand
GCCAAGAGATGAGTGGGTGTTGAAGGATGTATCCTTTGCCGCCGAGCCGGGCCAGGTGATCGCGCTGCTGGGCGCAACCGGTTCGGGCAAGAGCACCATCATCAACCTGATGCCCCGCTTCTACGATGTGACACGGGGAACGGTGACCATCGACGGCGTGGATGTGCGCGACGTCACTCTAGAATCGCTCCGCTCGCAGATCGGCATGGTATTGCAAGAGACAACGCTCTTTACGGGCACCATCCGCGAGAACATTGCCTACGGGCGGCCCGAGGCGACCATGGACCAGATCGTCGCCGCGGCCAAAGCTGCCGAAGCCCACGACTTTATCGCCGAGTTTGCCGACGGCTACGACACCCAGGTAGGCGAGCGGGGAACGACGCTGTCGGGCGGCCAGAGACAGCGCATCGCCATCGCCCGGGCACTGCTCCTCGACCCCCACATCCTGATCCTGGATGACAGCACCAGCAGCGTGGACGTCGAGACCGAATACCGTATCCAGCAAGCACTGGAAAAACTGATGGTAGGACGCACCAGCTTTGTCATCGCCCAGCGCATCAGCACTGTGCGCGATGCCGATGCCATCTTGGTGCTCGACAGCGGCCGCATCGCGGCACTGGGTACGCACGAGGACCTCATGCGCGACAGCGCCATTTATGCCGAGATCTTTAGCTCGCAACTGCAGAGCGATTTCGACCTGATGCCCGAACTACCCGAACTATATGAGGAAGACCTGGAACCGGAAGGGCTGTCCCAATCTCGAGAATTGGACCAGTCTGTACCACTGAGCAAGGAGGTGGCCCCATGATGGGTGGCCCGATGGGACATATGCGCAACACGCGCGACGAAAAGGCCCAAGATACGGGCGAGACGCTGCGGCGATTGCTGGTCTACCTCAAACCGCACCGGCTGGGGCTGGCGGGCGTGGGGGTTCTACTGATCCTGGATACGCTGATGCAACTGGCCGGCCCCTATCTCATCGGTCGGGCGGTGGACGAGTTTATCATTGTCGGCGACGTCAGGGGCCTGACCGTGACCATGCTGTTGCTTCTGGGGGTGTACGTCGGGGCCTGGGCAACCCGTTATGGCCAGTTCTATGGCATGATCAAGATCGGCAACAGGGTACTGTACAAGCTGAGGACCCACATCTTTGACCGCATCCAGGCGCTGTCCCTCAAATTCTTTGACCAGCACGAGGCCGGCGATCTGATGAGTCGCCTGACCAACGATGTAGACACCATCGGCCAGGTGCTGAACATGGGATTGCTCCAGACCATCGGCAGCTCGCTGCTCATCATCGGCATCGTAGCTGCTATGTTCAGCCTCAATTGGCAACTGGCCCTGGCAACCTTTCTCATCCTGCCCTTCATGTTTGCCTCGAGCATCTTTCTCTCGCGTCGCGCCCGCCGTGCCTTTCGTGAGACACGCAAGACCATCGGCAGCGTCAGCGCCGACCTGGAGGAGAATATCTCGGGCGTCCGGGTGGCCCAGGCTTTTGCCCGCGAGGATGAGAATATCGAGCGCTTTAACGAGCTGAACCGCGCCAACCGCGACGCCAACGTCAGCGCCCAGGGGGTGGTGGCCGCCTTTTCGCCGACCTTGGACGTATTGAGCACCATCGGCCTGGCCATCGTGATCGGCCTGGGCGGGTATATGGCGCTGCAGGATCCGCCCCTGATCACGGTGGGTATCATTGTCTCCTTTCTGGTCTACGTGCGGCGCTTTTTCCAGCCGATCCAGCAGTTGGCCCAGCTCTACGCCCAGTTGCAGTCAGCGCTGGCCGGTGCGGAGCGGATCTTTGAGTTGATCGATACCAAGCCTGATCTGATCGACGAGCCCGATGCGGTAGAGATGCCGCTCATCGAGGGGCGGGTTGCCTTTGATAACGTGTCGTTCCACTACAAGCCAGAGGAGCCGGTGTTGCGCGGCGTCAGCTTGGTGGCCGAGCCGGGCCAGACGGTGGCCCTGGTCGGCCCCACTGGCGCGGGCAAGACCACCCTGGTCAACCTCATCGGCCGCTTTTATGAAGCGGAAGAGGGCGCGGTCCGGATCGACGGTCGCGACGTGCGCCACGTAACGCGCGCCAGCCTCCGCAGCCAGATGGGCATTGTCCTGCAGGATACCTTCTTGTTCAGCGGCACCATCATGGACAACATCCGCTACGGGCGGCTGGACGCCAGCGACGAGGAGGTGATCGAGGCAGCCAAGCTGGCCAACGCCGATGCCTTTATCACCCGCCTGGCCGACGGGTACGAGACGGAGCTTTCGGAGCAGGGCCGCAACGTGAGCCAGGGGCAACGGCAGCTCATCGCCATTTCCAGGGCCATCCTGGCCGACCCGCGCCTGCTCATCCTCGACGAGGCGACCAGCAGCGTGGACACCCGCACCGAGTTGCTCATCCAGCAGGCGCTGGGCCGCTTGCTCCGGGGACGCACCAGTTTCGTCATCGCCCACCGCTTGAGCACCATCCGCAATGCCGACCAATTGCTCATCCTCCAGGATGGAGAGGTTGTAGAGCGAGCGGCCAGCAGCGAGGAAAAATCGGCCCACGAGGAGTTGCTGGACCTGGGCGGTGAATACTACAAGCTGTACACCAGCCAGTTCCGCCGGGAGGGCCTCGCGCAGGAAGGGGCTGCGCGAGTGTCAGAGCAAGCGGCGCCCGGTGGCGACGGCCGTCCGCTGGCAACAGCCCAGGCTCTTGGTTAATCGCGAAAAGTAGGCGGACTAGCAGCCCTGGGAGGTTCGCCTCAACGGAACTGCCGGCCTTTTTGTGCCAACCGCAGGTGTCTACCGGCACCATAGAATTGCCAAAAACGCCATCAGCGGTTATACTGGGCACCTGTATCCGCGGGCAAACGGTTCTCCGCAGAAAGAACAGAAACCCTGAATCTTTTCGATAACTGGAGCACGGTGTATGCACAGGCGGCAAAGCCAGCCGCGCATACACCGATTTGCTCCGGCTTGTCGAAAAGATACAAAAGTCAGAAAGAAGAGCAAGTAGATATCGGGCCGAGAGTGCGACTTGGCTCAGAAAAGCCAAGGAGTACTATCGTGAGTTTTGAACAGTTTTCCCTTGATCCGCGCATTGTCGCGGGCGTCAAATCGGTCGGTTACACCAAACCTACCCCAATCCAGCAGCAAGCCATCCCTGTCGTGCTCGAGGGGCGCGACGTCCTGGGTTTGGCCCAGACGGGCACCGGCAAGACGGCTGCCTTTGCCCTGCCCATTCTTCAACGGTTGACGAGAGGCCCATTGCGCAGGGTGCGCGCCCTGATCGTCGCGCCTACACGCGAACTTGCCGAACAGATCCACCAGATGAGTGTCGATCTGGCCAGGCATACCAAGGTACGCAGTGTCACCGTCTATGGTGGTGTGAGCAGGGCTCGCCAGGTCGAGGCGTTGCGGCGCGGCGCCGAGATCGTCGTCGCCTGCCCCGGTCGCCTGCTCGACCTTCTCGGCGACGGCAGCATCGATCTGTCGCGCGTCGAGGTGTTGGTGCTGGACGAAGCCGATCGAATGTGCGACATGGGCTTCCTGCCTGACATTCGTCGCATCCTCAAGGTGCTGCCGGCCCGGCGCCAAACGCTCTTCTTTTCGGCCACCATGCCCGACGAGATCCGCGAACTGGCAGATAGCATTCTGAAAGACCCGGTCACGGTACAGATCGGCATGATCGCCCCGGCCAAGACTGTTTCACACGCGCTCTACCCGGTAACCAACAACCTCAAGAAAAAACTCTTGCTGGCCACGTTGCAGCAGACGACCACGGGGCGTGTACTGATCTTTACACGCACCAAGTATCGCGCCCGCAATCTGGCGCGTGACCTGGCCAAAAAGAAGTATCGCGCTTCGGCGTTGCAGGGCAACATGTCGCAGAACCAGCGCCAGAAAGCGATCAACGGCTTTCGCAACGGCACGTACGACATTCTCGTCGCCACCGACATTGCGGCGCGCGGCATCGATGTCTCGGAAATCTCGCACGTGATCAACTTTGACATGCCCGATACCGTCGACGCCTATACCCATCGCATCGGCCGTACCGGCCGCGCCCACTTGACGGGCACGGCCTACACCTTTGCCGTGCAGGGGGACGAACCGATGGTACGCGATATTGAGAAGGTGCTGGGCAAGCGGATCGAGCGGCGACGGCTGCCCGGCTTTGACTATGGAGGCTTTGCGCCCGAAAGACAGTTCCAGCAGGCCCACCCGAACCAGCCGCGACAGAAGAAACCGCGACCTGCACACAAGCCGGCCTGGACAGGTGGCAGCAACGGGAGCGCTGGCCGCAGCGCTCCGCGTCGCCGTCGCCCGCGGCGTCGCAGACAATACTCGACCTAGAATCTGACCGAAACTCCGCTCAGCGCCCCCGAGACGGGGGCGCCATCAACCCTCTGGGCGTCAGTGTGAGCTCAGCAGCCATCCTCGCTCACACGCTGGTCCCACGATTTGACAGTTCCAAAAAGCTGTGGTAAGCTCCGCAAAGTTTTGCTGATATTTGCATAGCTTTGCGCAGCTTTACCGAGGCTTGATTCCATTGTGTGACAGGCAGGTGACGGCGATGTCTCTGGATCGAAAAGATTGGTTTTCTCTGACTGAAGCCAGCGAGATGTTGGGCGTCCACCCGACCACCCTGCGGCGGTGGGCGGATGCAGGCAGCATACCCTGTCTCCGCACACCGGGCGGTCACCGGCGTTTCCGGATATCTGACCTTGCCGCCTGGATGCAGGGCAAGCAGAGCGCCGCCCTGGCCCCAAGGTCCGAGACCCTGGTACAGAGTGCTGTCGGCTACACGCGCCAGGAGATGGCCCTGCAGCGCGTATCTGGCGAATCATGGTACACGGCCTTTGAGCATGAGGCGGAGCGCCAACAGATGCGCGACACGGGCCGGAAACTCTTTGGGCTGGCCGTCCAGTACATGGGGCGTACCCGTGACCACGAGCCAGTTTTGCAGGAGGGACGGCGCATTGGCGAGTTTTTTGGCCAGCAGTGTGCGCAGCACGGGATTTCGTTGGTGGATACCGTGCGTGCGCAGTTCTTTTTTCGCGAGTCGTTGCTGCGAGCTGCCAGGCCTGGTCAAGGCACGCCCGGGCAATACGATGATGAAGACGTACGCATCCATCGACAACTTCGCTACTTCCTGGATGAGGTGATGTATGCCTGCCTGGAAAGCTACGAGACAACTTGCCGCCATCTACTTGGCACGGAGACAGACACTTGAGTAGCTACCCCATCACACTGGTAGGCCTGGCAAACACACGTTGCGTCGTCATCGGCGGAGGGAAAGTGGCAGCTCGAAAGGTGGCGGCTCTGCGAAGCGCGGGCGCGCGCCCGCTCGTCATCAGCCCAGACCTGGACGCCGCCCTCCAGCGCCGGTTGGAGGATGACCAGATCGACGCTATCCAGCGCGAATACCGGCCGGGCGATCTGGACGGGATAGGGCTGGTCATCGCTGCCACCGACAACCCGGCGACCAACGAGGCTGTGTGGCAGGACGCCCAGGCAACCGGCTGCCTGGTCAATGTGGTGGACGATCCTGACCGCTGCAACTTCCATGTGCCGGCTATCGTTCGTAGAGGGGACCTGACCCTCAGCGTATCCACTGGCGGCAACAGCCCGGCGCTGGCCCGCCGCATTCGTCGCTCGCTCGAACAGCAGTTTGACAGCGCCTACGGACCCTACCTGGTGCTGTTGGGCGAATTGCGGCCGCTCGTGCGACAAAGAGTCGCCAGTCAGGCCCAACGCAAGATGCTCTGGGAAACCCTGCTGGATGCCAAGATCCTCGAGTTGCTCCGTGCCGGTGCAACCGAGGCTGCCCGAGAACGCGCTCTGGAAATCGTGGAATCATTCTGTTAGCAAGGTAGCCTACGTTCAATGCAGATCGTCCAAGCTGGATTGAGTCACAAAACAGCGCCCGTCGAGATTCGGGAATCCTTTGCACTCCCTGACTTGCCGGCTGCGCTCCGGATCCTCTGTCCGGACAATGGCTGCGGCCCCGGATACGCCCTCGAAGGGGCCATCCTCTCCACGTGCAACCGCCTGGAGATCTATGCCGTCGTCGAGTGCGCCGATCCGAGCCAGCAGAATCTGCGGGATTACCTGGCCGAGGTCTCGGCTGTGCCACAGCAGACCTTTAGCCCGTATCTGCAGGTACGTGAAGGCGAAGCGGCCATCACGCACCTCTGTGAGGTGGCTTGCGGCCTGGACTCGATGGTCCTGGGTGAGTCGCAGATCCAGGGCCAGGTGGCCGAAACGCTCCAATTGGCGCTGGCGCATGGCACTGCCGGGCCGGTGATCAATGCCCTCTTTCGAGCGGCACTCCAGGCGGGCAAGCGGGCGCGAACCGAGACCGCCATCAACGAGCACGCCACTTCGATCAGTCATGTCGCGGTCGAGCTGGCCCTACAGATATTCGACGATCTGGCAGCAAAGACGGTCGCCCTGGTCGGCGCTGGCGAGATGGCCGAACTGGCAGCCAAAAACCTGGTCGATAACGGTGTGGGCGGGCTGTTGGTGATCAACCGCAGCGCAGGTCGGGCATCGGGCCTCGCCAGCAGGTTCGGCGGCGAGGCGGTGGGCTGGGACCGGCTGAACCAGGCGCTCTGGCGCTCCGATATCGTCATCAGTTCTACCTCCGCCCCGCACGCCATTCTGCGCCGCGAGACCATGGCGAACGTCATGCACATGCGCCGCAACCGCTCCCTCTTTGTCATCGATATAGCCGTCCCCCGCGACGTGGAGCCCGCCGTGGGCGAGCTGCCCAACGTGTTCCTCTACGACATCGACGATTTGCAGCAGGTGTTGGAGGCCAATCTGGAGCAGCGCCGGCGCGAGGTACCCCGCGTCCAAGGGATCGTGCGAGAGGAAGTGGCCGGATTCACCGATTGGCTCCGCGCGCGAGATGTGGTCCCCACCATCGTTGACCTTCGGCAGCACGTAGACGGGCTGCGCGAGGCGGAATTGGCCTGGGCCATGCAAAAGTTGGACTATCTCTCCGACCAGGAACGCAGCGTGATCATGGCCTTCAGCCAGCGCCTCGTCAACAAGATTCTACACCAGCCGACGGTGCGTCTCAAGCAGCAGGCCAGTGGACGCGAGGTATACCGCTACACCGAGGCGGTCCGCGAACTCTTTGGCATTGGCAGCGATGAGGGCAAACCGGATGGGGGAGGGACACATGGTTAACGTGATCCTGTTCCTTCTGGCCCTGGTTTTCTACGCCATCAGCACCACGGCCTACGTGGCCTGCTGGATCAGCAGCAGCCGGCGCTGCGAGCGACTTGCCCAACCTGCACTGACGGCAGCCGTGGTGCTCCACGGGCTGGCCATCCTGTTGCGCTGGCTCGTGGCTGGCTATGCGCCGCTGTCCAACGCCTTCGAAGCCTTCTCCTTCTATGCCTGGGGCCTGAGCCTGGCCTACCTGGTCATTCCATCGCTGCGACGACACACCGTGCTGGGCGCCTTTATCACACCCCTGGCCCTGCTCAGTATCCTCGTCGCTTCGGTTCTGCCCAAGCACATCGAGCCGCTGGTACCGGTCTTGCAAAGCTACTGGCTGCCCATCCACGTGAGCATCTCTTTCGCCGCTTACGCCATGTTCTCTCTGGCCTTTGTGGCTGCTGTTGCTTACCTGCTCAAGCAGCGTTCTCTTAGGCAGCCTGGGCGCTGGCTCTGGGTACGGCAATTGCCCTCGCTGGAGACACTGGAGACGCTCCAGCGCCGGACCGCCGTCATCGGCCTGGTTCTCATGACCGGTGCTCTGGTCAGTGGATCGCTATGGGCAGAGAAGGCTTGGGGCGTTGTCTGGCCCTGGGAGCCACAGCAGGTGGCCTCGCTGGTCACCTGGTTCATCTATGCGCTCTACTTTTTTGTCAGGCACAACGCTGGCTGGCAGGATCGCCGTAGCGCTTGGCTCCTGGTGGGTGGCTTTGTGTCGGTGCTGATCACGTTTGTGGGCGCCGACCTGATGATGCTCGATAGCCGCCACAGTTTTCTGTTTGGATCCTGAGGCTGGAGGGAGCTTGAACATGTCGGATGAACGGGCAAAGAAACCATCCAAGCGGGAGTATCCGCCGCTCTACGAAAAGATCGTGCCTATTGCTTTGGCCCTGATAGCCATCGCGATCCTGATTGTCCTGCTCATCGCCATCAGCGTGGCTCTGGGCCTGTTCCCAGGAAGTTGACCAAAGTCAAAAGGGGAGGTATTACCGTGAGTGCAATCAACATC
This sequence comes from Anaerolineae bacterium, assembly GCA_050123055.1. Classification (GTDB taxonomy): domain Bacteria; phylum Chloroflexota; class Anaerolineae; order JAAYZQ01; family JAAYZQ01; genus JASFHU01. The sequence goes on along the minus strand of JASFHU010000149.1, from coordinate 31 downwards.
GTGTTGCCGTTCACCTCGGCGATCATCAGCT
>JASFHU010000148.1:0-8264 GCA_050123055.1 Anaerolineae bacterium | reverse complement strand
TTGTTAAAGATGGCCCGCCAGACGTTGAATCCGAAGCTCATAAAAAAGGTGGCAATCGCCAGCGTGATGAACAACCTTTTGTATTGTTTCATGTAATCCCATCATCCAGCGTCGTTGGCTACCTCAGGCAAGGCATTATAACACAGAGCCAACCACGCGCAAAACGGGGCAGCGCATTGCCTGCTCGACCGCCCCTTCAGTCTATGCCCCCCCCATCTGGCAGGAGTTGACAGATTGGCCCTGATGTGGTATACTACCTCAAGTACAATACCACTACAGGAATGGTAGCTGGGAGCAAAGTAATATGGCAGAGGAAACCGTGCTCGCCCTGCTCGACCAGTGGGAGAGTGTGTACAAGAAAGGGTTGCTGACCTTCTGGTTGCTCCTGCTGCTGTACGAGCGCCCGATGTACGCCTTTGAAATGGGCCAGGAACTGGATGCTATCAGCCGGGGTACCACCACCGCCGACGAAAAGAGCCTGTATCGCGCCCTGCGCCGCTTCGAGGCGATGGGGCTGGTAGAGAGTACCTGGCAGCCTTCGGATGTGGGTCCCCGGCGGCGCTACTACCACCTCACCGAGCTGGGGACCGATCTGCTGCGACGATTTGCCCAACGGAACATCCTGCTCTTTCAAGAGCCCTCGGTGGCAGGCCGCCTGGATGCACTTCTGCAGGGCGGCGATAGAGTGCGATAGCCTGGCCATGCTCGCGCAACGTTCCCGCAGGTCTGCAGGGCCCATGGAAATCTGACAGAGAGGGAGGAATCATGCCAACGGCATTGATCACCGGGATCACAGGGCAGGACGGCTCGTACCTGGCCGAGTTCCTGCTAGAGAACGGGTACGAGGTGGTTGGGCTGGTGCGCCGCACCAGCACCGTCAACTTTCAGCGCATCCAGCACATCCAGAAGCGCCTGACACTGGTGTCGGGCGACCTGCTGGATCAGTCGTCGCTGGTGACTGTGCTCCAGGAGCATCGCCCCCAAGAGGTCTATAACCTGGCCGCCCAGAGCTTTGTGCCCACCTCGTGGAGCCAGCCGGTCTTCACCGGCGAGGTCACCGCCCTGGGCGTCACCCGCCTGCTCGAAGCCATCCGCCAGGTCGATCCCAGCATCCGCTTTTATCAGGCCTCCTCCAGCGAGATGTTCGGCAAGGTCCGCGAGGTACCACAGAGCGAGAACACCCCCTTTCATCCCCGCTCGCCTTACGGCGTGGCCAAGGTCTATGGCCATTGGATCACGGTCAACTACCGCGAGAGCTACGATCTGTTTGCCTGCTCCGGCATCCTCTTTAACCACGAAAGTCCGCGCCGCGGGCTAGAGTTTGTCACCCGCAAGGTCGCCTTTGGCGCGGTCCTCGTCAAGTTGGGCATGGCACGGGACCTGCGTCTGGGCAACCTCGATGCCAAGCGTGACTGGGGGTTCGCCGGGGATTACGTGCGCGCTATGTGGCTCATGCTCCAGCAGGACCAGCCCGACGATTATGTGGTCGGCACCGGCCAGACGCACAGCGTCCGCGAACTATGCCGGGTGGCGTTCGGGCATCTGGGTCTCAATCATGAAGATTATGTCAAAACGGATCCGCGGTTTGTCCGCCCCGCCGACGTGGATCTGCTGGTCAGCGATCCCGCCAAGGCACGCGCGGCCCTGGGCTGGGAGCCACAGATCTCCTTCGAGGATCTGGTGGTCATGATGGTCGAGGCCGATCTGAAGCAACTGCAAGCCGAAGCTCTATTTCCGTAAAGCTCCTGGCAGGCAGGGACCCGCCAGCAGAACAACAAGAGCGGCTGCTGTGGGGAGGGCTCACCCCCAGCCGGCAGCCGCAAGAAGAGCCTGACAGGGCGTCAGGGACTTGAGATCTCGACCGTAGCGGTAATGGGAACGGTCGCAGTGATGGTCGCCGTAGGCGGAGGCAGTGTTGGCGTTGGCGGTAAGGCGATCACGACCTCGATGGTCTCTGGGATCACACTCACCACCGTAACCTCCTCCGGGGCCAGGACCACAGGCTCCACCCGCTGGACGCCCAGGGTAAAGTTGAACAGGTTGACAAAGACCTCGATGTCATCCGAGGTAAGCTCCGACAGCACGGTGTCAGGCCCCTCCAGGACCACATCCACCACGCTCGGCGACAGGTATGCGACCCATCCCTCGCGCAGCCCCTGAATCTCGACCGTGCTGGTCATGGTCCGGCTACTCAGGACGGGCAGAATGTCGACGGTGACGGTGACAAAGTTGACCCCGACCGCGATGACGTTGGGCGGGATGTCCAGCGACGTACGCGTCGTGAGACTCTCGGTCTCATCCGTAATGGTGATCGGCTCTGTCCTCACAAAGCCGGGCAGCTCGTTCAGCACCGACGATGGGCCGGCCAGTGTCACCGCCGATGGTTCCACCGACACGCTGCCCCGGCGATAGCCCGGCACTGGATCGCCGCGCACGTCCGGCACCACCTCTACCTCGGGCTTGTAGCCCACCCGCCTGCGCACCCCGATGCGCACCTCAACCTGCTCGGGGGCCCACTGCACGCCGGGGACCAACCCTCCTTCGGCGTCCCGCGGTACCACCGTAACAAGCTCGACAATGTCCTCCTTGGCCCCTTCCACGTCCACAGAGCCGGTCACAGTGACGATCTCATCCAGGAAAGGTACCGGTCCCTGGATCGCCACCTCTCTTGGGGTGACCACGGGCCGGGTAGAGAGATATCCTGTGGCAACCTCGCCTTCCACTGTGATCTCGACCGGCAGGGTGATGGTGCTCAGTTCCTCCAGGCGGACAGGTTCCTGTTGCGGGTCATACGACACAATGCGGACCGCCTCGATATCGCAGGTCACCGATATCGGCACCAGCGTGGTCACCCCTGGCTCAACGTCCGCCAGATCCATCCTCGCCTCAAAGTTGGAGACGCTCAGGTCGAGCAACACACTCTGCGGCGCACGCGCCTCCACAGTGACCCGGGCCGCATCCCCTTCGAACAGGATCGTATTCTCTGGCTGGTTTATTGCACCGACGGGGACGCCGACATATTCCCGCACGTCAAAGGGATCTGCCTGCAGCGTCGCCGTCACCCAGACGGCAACCGCCAGCAGCAGAGACAGGACGACGGAACTCAGGTTATTCCACAACTGCCGCAGGACTCTCGTCATTGGCTATCGCGCTTGCAGCTATGTGCTTCCCCAAGCCTGGCCAGCCGGGGGCTAGGCAGCATCAACCCTTCTTTTTTCCCTTGCTCACCAACCACCAGACCGCCAGTGCAGAGGCTGCTGCACCCAGGAGCCCGGCTGCCGCAGCGGCCTTGGGCTCGTAAAGCGGTTTGGTCGTGGCCGGCAGGTCGCCATATTGGGCAAAGAGCTGCCCCCATTCGGTCTCGAGGGCCTCTTGGACGCGCTTGTGGCCGATGAAGGGATACCAAAAGCCGTCATAGTAGGCCCGCGAGGCTGCATACGACCAGGGCACCACAGGCGTGCGCAGAAGCGCACTCTCCATCGGCTTGAGCGGGCCATGGTAGATCATCTTCTGGCCGCGACTGGCAAAGGTCTCGCCAGTACGTGCGTGCCAGCGAACCTCGTCGGGATCCACATCGCCCACGACCTCGATCTGCTTCATGTCGCCGATCCCCAACTCTCGCTCGTGACCCAGGCGGATGAATTTGAGTTCCATCGGCTCAAAGCCCTGCAGATAGGCCGAAACGGCGTCGATGGCCACTTGGTCCGAGGAGGCCAGGATCAAGCCCTTCTCCTCGGCCCACATCGCTCGGGGACCGGGGCCGTCCCCCACAAAGGTGCCGTCCATCACGGCAAAAAGACCGCTATGGATCTCTTGCTGGATGGCCAACAGATCGACCACCGTCTCATGGATGACGGCGTGGGTCCAGTGACGTCGCTCTGACAGGAGCCCGCCAAAGGCATTCTTCATCGCACCGGTGATGGTGGTAAAGACGTGGGTCTTGACCGTGGGCAACTGGATGATGTTCTTGTCAAAGAAAAAGCCAGGGATCTTGATGCCATCAGGGTAGACCTTGTCCAAGACAAGCATCGGCGTTTTGGGCTCATAGTAGACCCACTCGACCTCTGGCTCGTAGAGGTGCACATTGCGCAGCCCATATTTGTCCTGTACCAACTTGTGCTTGTTGTTGTACTCGCCCACGTAGGCATCCACCACCACCGTCCGGTTGTGGGCAGCGATCAGGTCCTGGTAGCCATCCTCCAACAGAGTGCGAACCACCCCCTCCAGTTGCCAGGGCGCGCTGGAGCAGGCCGGGTACCACTGCTGCCAGGAGATGTTGATCTTTAGTAGGGTTTCCTTGTCCTTTGGTAGAGATGCACCATAGTCCGCCAACCTGAGCAGGCGCTCATAGTCGTCCAGGACGGTTTCCGGCCGGGTCCGGAGCAGGGCCACCCGCCCCTTGCCCGGAAAGTTCTTGTCAATCACAGCAAAACCTCCCATGTCGCATGCATACTGGCCCGCCCCGCAGGGTCCAGGCCGGACGAACTGTAGTATAACGCAATTCAGTCAAGATGTCCAATGAATCGCCTGCCTGGCGTCGTTCGGGTGTGTCTCAACATTCTGGGTAGGCTTCATTTTCGGCTCCGAGTCCCCGTCCTCGGGGGCGTTCTGGCCACGGGCGAGCTTCGCCGAGCATCCCCGAGGACGAGGGCTGGAGCTTTTTCGGCAGAAACTTGAAGGTCGACCGGTCTGGTGCGCAGTTGCCTTTTCAACCGAATCGTGGTATAAAATAGACAAGTTGGGGCTCGCCCCCTACCGGGAGATCTGGAAAGGGAAAGGAGACTATGATGTCACCCTGGCTCAAAGCAGGACTCGTTGGTGCGGCAGTTCTCGTCTTGATCAATGTCCTTGGCCTCATCCCCTGTATCGGACTACTCACCTGTATTCTGTCACTCGTGGCCTACATCGGCATCGGCGTGCTCGCTGCCTACTGGATGCCGCCCATCCGGGAGGCGGGACCGGCCGCCACCCAGGGTGCCGGGGCAGCCGCCCTTGCTGCGCTCATCGGCGGCATTGTGAACACCATCATCACCACGATCCAGTGGGTGACCATCGACCCGGCCGAGATTCTGTCTTCGCTGCCGGCCAGTCAGCTCCAGCAACTACAGGATGCGGGCATAGATCCCTCTATGTTTACGGGGCCGGGATACGGCATAGCCGTGGGCAGCTTTTGCTGTCTCGGCGGATTGATCCTGGCAGCGATCCTGGGCGGCGTCGGCGGGGCGGTATTTGCCGGCATCAAGGCCGACTAGCGAGTAGAGCAGTTGAAAACTCAGGCTGCCCCTTCCGGTGGCAGCCTTTTTCCTTGACCAGTAGGGGCGGTACAATCTGATACGAGGACGGAACCATGACAGCGGATTGGGTTGACGATACAGATCTGGACGAACTTGAAGACGAGGACGAGGCGGTCTGTTTGGAGTGCGGGGCCGAGATGGACCCTGACGACACCGTTTGTCCCCAGTGTGGGGCCGAATTCGGCTATTACTGTCCAGAGTGCGACGAAGAGATCCCGGCCGATGCCACGATCTGCCCCAACTGTGGCGCAGAGATGGACGAAGGCTTTGAGGACGAAGGGGCCGGCGAGCAGGCCGACGACGAGTATGGTTTGTTCTGTCCCGATTGTGACCAGGAAGTCACGGCCGATGCCGCGATCTGCCCCAACTGCGGTGTCGAGCTGGACGAAGGCTTTGAGGAAGAGGACGAAGACGTAGACGACGAACCTGGTCAAGAGACCGAGATCGAACGGTCCTCCTTCTGTGGCAACTGTGGTGAGCCCATCGACAAGGAGGACCAAGAGTGCGCCTCCTGCGGTGTGGACCTCTGCGTCGACTGTGGCGCCCCGCTCGATCTTGAACAGGATGTTTGTCCCAACTGCGGCGCAGAGTTTGCCTTCTCCTGTCCTGAATGCGGCCAGGATCTGGGCGCTGACGACGATATCTGCCCCCACTGTGGCTACCTGTTCGAAGACGAGGAAGAAGAGAACGAGGATGAGTGAGGCAGCCGACATAGAACTCATCCTTCTCCGGCCCGACCCTGTCGAAGAGGGTCCGGATACCATGCGCTGCCCGGCCTGCGAGGCTGGCGTCTATTACAACGACGGCATCTGCTCGGCCTGCGGGCAGATCTTCTGCCCGGGCTGTGGCCATCCCTTTGACGAGGAAGCCGACTTCTCCGACGACGACGCCGATCTGTCAGACGACGACGCATGCCCCGCCTGCGGATTGGTGCTCAGTTTCTCCTGCCCGGGTTGCGACTTTCCGGTGGCGGCTGGGGCTAAACTCTGCCCAGAGTGCGGGGTCCTGTTCGTGCGACGCTGCCCAGCCTGCGAGACGCGCATCCTCGACGCACCCGACGCCTGCCCCGAATGCGGGCAGAGCCTGGAACTGGAACGACGCACTTCGGCCACCATCTTTGCCAGCGCGCAGGGATTGGTGCTGCTCAAATGCCCCCTCTGCGCGGCCAAGTATGGCAGCGAACTGGGCGCTTGCTCCGAGTGCGGGCAGCGAGCATGTCCCCAGTGCTACCTTCTGCTCAAGGACGAAGAGGTAGACTGCCCCCACTGCGGATACCACGCCGCCCGGCGCTGTCCGGCCTGCAGCGCCGATGTTGGCCTGGGCTTGGTCGATTGTCCTGGATGCGGCGAGTCGCTTTGTCCGGCCTGTGGCGCCGCCGTGGGAGAGAACGACACGGTCTGCGCCACCTGTGGCACCGAGTTGGAGCTTTGCTGCCCCCGTTGCGGCGCCGATCTGACACCCGAGATGACCCGTTGCCCCGACTGTGGCCTCGACTTTGGCAACCGCTGCCCGGCCTGCAATGCCTCGCTCCAGGCCAAACAGGATCGCTGCAATGCCTGCGGTCAGCCCCTCTGCCCGGAATGTGGCGCGACCGTCAGCGAGGAGGATACGGCGTGCGCGACCTGTGGCCTGGAATTGGTCCTCTACTGCCCGCTGTGCTGGGCCGAGGTGAAGGCCAGCGACCAGGTCTGTTCCAACTGTGGCGAGCCGTTTGAGGATTGACGGCCGGGTCAGGGGCGCTGCGGCAAGCGTCAGCGAATCGTGATCGTCGCCACCTGGATGGCCTGCCCTCCTAACCGTTCGCCGGTAGTCTCATCGTACAGGCCCACCAGTAGCGAATAGGCACCCGGTGGCACATCCTCGGCGATCCGCATCAGGACGGGATCTCTGATCGCCTCCCCGACCGGCCACTGACTGGTGCGTGATGTATTGAGGCAGGGATACCCATCCCATTGCGCCACCGGCCGGCCAGTCTCATCTGCCACGTGAACAAAGAGTTTGTGGTTGGTCGCCAGGGGTTGCTGCAGGCGCCACACAAGCTGCAGGTGCAGCGTATCGCCTCTGTTCAGCGATGTGCGCTCCAGGCTGGCGGATTCCAGCACCATCCTTTCGCCCAATGCCACCTCGCGCACCTGGACGGGTGGCTCGGACCACTCTGCGAGTGTGGGCACAATCTGATCAAAGATATCAAAATCCTCGGCATGATAAGCCACGTACGGGACGGGTAGCGGCTCGCGCGACCACAACTCGATCCTCGGTTCATCCCGTACAAGCACGTGGCCTGCGAGCACATAACCCTCCAGGTAATCCTCGTCATACGCTGGGTTGGCTTTCTCAATCAGGTCGGCCACGAGAACCCAGTCCGGCGACCTTGCCGAGCTGGTCCGGGTGAGCTCGGACAGATACCATCCCCCGACGTTCCGAGATCGCTCATTGCTGACAAAAGTCTCACCCAAACACCCCCACCTGGCCAATGTTCCAGGGGCTTTCCACCCTTCCTGGATCGCAAAGCCGAAACGGGGCTGGAGGGGTACGTTCTTTCCATACGGCGCCCAGTAGAAGGGCAAGCGATCCTGTTCATAGTGGGCCAGATACTCGGGCGCCTGGCGAAAGAACACCAGGTAGAGATAGCCAGCCGAGACCGCCAGCCAGGCGACAACCAGGGCCAGCCCCACCGTGCGAACGATAGGCCGTATCGCCTTTGACTGGGTGAGGGCCGCCAGCGGCAGCGCTGCCAGCAAGGACCAACTCTCCATCACCGTGTAGTAATGGGTGCCAGGGAAGCGCATGACAAAGGTGTATAGGATGAACGCCGGAGCGAACCAGAGGACAAGAAACAGGGTACGGCGTCTGGCCGTGCGCCAGCCGATGATCAAACCGGCCAACACCAGCACGATCAAGCCAAAGAAAAAGTAGGTCGAGTTATAGAATGTGCCCATCTCGACCAGGAAATCGATATTAAAAGCGCCC
>JASFHU010000147.1:0-8289 GCA_050123055.1 Anaerolineae bacterium | reverse complement strand
TACCGTGATCACTCTCAGTATCTCCTCCCCGTCGGCCCGGATCCGGTGCGGCGTGCCGGGCGAGATGAAAACGGCCACACCCGGTCAAGCTGACCACCAGGAAGTGGCGGTTCTCAAGAACCTGCCAAGTCTCGACGTCAGAGTGAATATGGCTGACAGAGCTACTCAGAGACCCGGATCACAGCCCGTAGCACGCCGTCTCTATAGCCGGCGACCATCTCGAAGGCTTCCGAGATGCGCTCCAGCGGGAGCAGGTGCGTGGCCAGGGGCTTGACGTCCACCATGCCGCTCTGCACCAGGCGGATGGCGCGTGGGTAGGTGTGCTTCATGCGGCGCACGATCTTGATGGTCAGGCCCTTGTGGCGAACGGTGTCGGCCCGCATGACCATCATGCCATCGGGCGGGATGCCGGCAATGACGACTTTGCCGCCGATGCGGGTCACGGCGGCGGCCTGCTGCGGCGTGTCGGGTGCTCCGGCTGCCTCAAAGGCAACGTCCACTCCGCGGCCGGCAGTCAGTTGCCGGATCCCGTCTACCACGTCCTGGGTCTCGGGGTCGAGCGCCACGTCGGCGATATAGTCCAGGGCAAATTGTCGCCGGTAGGCCAGTGGCTCTGTGACATAGATCTCGCTCGCTCCGGCCGCCTTTGCCGCCGCGGCGATGAGCAACCCGATAGGGCCAGCGCCCAGCACGGCCACGGTCTGCCCCGCCTTCAGGTGCCCCAGGTCCACACTGTGGATGGCGATGCCCAGCGGCTCCAGCATGGCGCCCTCGACGGCGCTCATCCCGTCGGGAAGCGGAAAGCAGTTGTCAGCCGGCATGACGGTGTACTCGGCAAAGACGCCGTCGATGGGCGGCGTGCCGCAGAAGCGGACTGCCGGGCACAGGTTGGGGTGCCCGTGGAGGCATGGCTCGCACTGGCCACACGAGATCCCCGGTTCGATGGCGACGAGCTGCCCCAGTTCCAGACTACTGACGGCACTCCCCAACCCTACGACACAGGCCGAGAACTCGTGACCCATGATGATCGGCTCCTCCACTACCTGGGAGCCGATGCGGCCGTGTTGGTAGTAGTGCACGTCGGAGCCGCAGACCCCGACACAGGCGACCTGCAGCAGTACTTCATCGGGACCAGGCGTGGGGCGCGCCAGTTCCTCCAGCCGGAGGTCGCGGATGCCGTGCAAGAGCGAGGCGCGCATGGTAGGTGACTGTGGGTTTGGCTTAGGTCCAGCCGGATGACGATTCATGGAGCACTCCTGTTCCAGCCTGGCTTCAAGGAAATGGCCAGGACGCTGACGGCGGGATCGGGTGCCTGGCCGGGCACCTCGATGGTGAACTGGTTGCCCGCTTGGTGGAAGGGGAGTGTTTCATCCCCCGCCAGCAGCCGGACCTCGGTGACGGCACCCGGCATGGCGCCAAGGCTGATCTGGGCCGAGGATGGCCAGTCCCAGACGTGCAGGTAGATGGTTCTCTCCTCGGCCGTCGTCCTGCCAAAGAGCAGATGTTGCAGGGGACCGTAGGTCGTGCCGTGGATCGATTCGCCATTGACCGCCATCCAGCGGCCCATGGCGTGCAGGCGATCGATGGCCTCGGGGGGAAAAGTCCCCTGCGGCGAGGGGCCGATATTGAGCAAAAAGTTCCCCCCACGACTGGCTGTCTCCACCAGGTCAACGATCAGGCGGGCGGCCGACTTGTACGCCTTGTCGGTGGGATTGTAGGCCCAGGTCTGGTTCATGGTCAGGCAGGTTTCCCAGGGTTGGAACTTGGCCTGGCTGGGATAGGATGCAGTCGGTAGGCTGGCAAGCCCACTGTCGCCTTGGGCATAGCTCCGGGCCAGTTTTTTGAGCAATCTGTCGATGCCCGGCACTCTGAATAGCGAGAGCATGAGCCGTAGCGAGGCATCCGAGGGGCTGGATCGCTTGTGCTTGATCGGAATCCCCCGCCGTGGGATGAACTGCTCGGCTGTGACAAAGTCGTATTCGGGGCCGAGGCGGTCGTTGATCAGCGTGGTTGGGCTCAGTTCCCGGATCAACCGATAGAATCTGGCCGGATCGTACTTTTCAAAGCTCGCCAAGCCGTCAAACCAGAGCGCACTCACCTGGCCATAGTCACTGAGCAGCTTGCGCAGGTGACCCTCCATATAGTCGAGATAGCCGGCCCACTCCTGGCGCTCCGGTTCACCTTGCCAGTTCGTCACGCATGGTTGGCTGGTATCACGGTAGCCGGCATGGTGCATGTCGGGCTGGGAGTAGTAGAAGCAGAGCCGCATCCCGGCTTCGGCGCAGGCATGTGCCAGCTCAGCGCACACATCCTGGCCGTAGGGGGTGTTCGTGATCTGGTAGTCGGTCCCCGGCGCGTCGAACATGCAGAAGCCATCGTGGTGTTTGGCGGTGAACACGATATAGCGCATGCCCGCCTCTTGGGCCATCTGCACCCAGGCCCTGGGCTCAAAGTCAACCGGATTGAACCGCTGTGGCAGGGCGAGGTATTCGGCTTCACTGATGGGTGACTGCTCACCAAAGGCCGCGGCTGCCAGCTCGGGGACCATAACCGGCCACGAGGCCTCGACCCCGGCTACCGAATAGGGTCCCCAGTGGATGAACAGCCCGAACTTGGCCTCCCGGAACCAGTCCAGCCGCCGGTCTCGATTCTGGCTGCTCGTTGACTCGCTTGCCATTTGTCACAGCCTCTGCGATTCGGCAGGCGGTCGCAGGACTCGTCCTCTACGACCGCCTGTCCACTCATGCTCTTTGGTGGCTAGTACTGGCCATACAGCGGCCCGAAATTGGCGCAGGCCCGAAAGTCCGCCCCCTCCAGATCGGCCGTGCCAAAGGCGTTCCAGGCGCTGGGCCGGTAGACCTTTCCCTCGGGTACGTTGTGCATATAGACCGGGATGCGCAGCATCGAGGCCAGGGTGATGAGGTCTGCGCCGATGTGACCATAAGCAAAGGCTCCGTGGTTGGCGCCCCAATTGTTCATCACCGAGTACGCGTCGCGGAAGGCCCCCTGGCCCGTCAGGCGCGGCACGAACCAGGTCGTGGGCCAGGTGGGGTCGGTACGCTCATCAAGCACCTGGTGAACCTCGTCGGGGAGCTCGACCACGCTGCCCTCAGCGATCTGCAGCGCCGGTCCCAGGCCCTTGATCAGGTTCAGTCGGCTCATCGTGACCGGCATGCCGCCGCGCGTCACAAAGTCGGTGGACCAGCCACCGCCGCGGAAATACTCGGTCGAACCCGGGTGCCACAGCGTGGCCTCCAGGCAGCTCTGCGCCTCCTCGGCGGTCACCTCCCAGAAGGGCTTGATGGCCGGTTTGCCATTGATCGATTGCCGGCCGGTGCCATCCAACGCCGCCGGACCCGAGTTGATCAGGTGCAGGATGCCGCCTGCCGCGTCGCCCACCGGCTGGTAGCCCGTCACACGCTTGATCGCCTCCGGGCTCCAGTAGGTGCGCACGTCGGCGAACACCTGGGCTGAGCCGGTCAGCAGATGGCCAAAGAGCATGCAGACCCCGTTCAGGGCGTCATTCTCGGTGGCCACGATGTAGGGCTGGCGGATCCCATTCCAGTCGAACGAGGAGTTCAGGATGGCTTCCATAAAGTCGCCATTCGGAAAGTGATCCGTCCACTGCCGCTGCCCCTGGAAGCCGGACGCGATGGCGTTGCGACCCAGCGCCTCCTCGCCGTAGCCCAGCGCGTCCAGGCGAGGATTACCGACCATCAGATCGCGGGCGATCAGCGCCATCTTGACCGATACGGCCCAGTCCTCTTCTTTCTGCTCGCGACTGCGCTGCAGATGGGGTGGATTGTTGTCCACTCCCTCCCTGCAGTTGGCCTTGACCCAGGTCATGGCGCGGTCGAACTCTTTGCCGTCGTAGATGCCCTCGTCCATACGCCGCACAAACTCGGTCATGTCCACCGGCTCGACGCGCATGCCGAGATAGCTCTCAAAGAAACCCGTGTCCACGATGGAGCCGGCGATGCCCATGGAGGTGCCACCCATCGACAGGTAGGACTTGCCGTGCATCCGGGCCACGGCCAGGCCTGCTCTGGCAAACTGCAGCAGTTTTTCCTGCACATCGGCCGGGATGGAGGTATCGCCAGCGTCCTGCACGTCGCGGCCATAGATGCCAAAGGCAGGCAAACCTTTCTGATTGTGGGCAGCCAGCACCGCTGCCAGATAGACCGCACCGGGGCGCTCGGTGCCATTAAAGCCCCAGATCGCCTTTGGCATGTAGGGGTGCATGTCCATGGTCTCAGCGCCATAGCACCAGGCCGGCGTGACGGTGAGTGACACGCCGACGCCAGCCTTGTCAAACTGGGCGGCGGTTTGGGCCGCCTCTGCCACACCGCCAATGCACGAATCGGCGATGACACACTCGACAGGTAGGCCATTGGGGTGGCGAAGGTGCTCTTCCAGGAATCTCGCCGCCGTGCGGGCCATGCCCATGGTTTGATCTTCCAGTGACTCGCGGACGCCGCCCCAACGACCGTCTATGGTGGGGCGGATGCCGATCTTGGGCATGTCTCCGATCAGCCGGTTCTGTGGTGGATTCATCTTATAGTTTGAACTGCTTGTCATCTGTGTCCTCCTCTGTCAAGGGTTGGTTCACTTCCAAGAGTCCGAATTGCCAAACATCAGGTCCGCTCAGCGTGGCCCTCGTGGACCACCCATTCGAGATGATGGTCGAGCAGGGTCTCATAGAGCGGGCGCCCGCCCCGGTCCCAGCCCATCATCCGGTAGTAGGTTTGTATTGCGGCCAGGAAGCGCTCCCGGTCCAGGACTGCCCCGTGCCACCGTTCGCCGGGCATGCGAATGGCCTCATCAAAGAAACGATGCGGCAGGGTATCATCGTCCGCACTCAGCCCCTCTCGTAGGTTGTAAACCCGCATCAGGTGGAGGCGGCGCTCTCCGAAGCGCATGATCTCGTACGCGGACGTGCTCCACCCGGTGACGGCTCCCAAAAGCTCTGCCATATCGTGCAGGCTCAACACGCGAGTCGGCGCGATGGCAAAGATACAGAGATCGAGGGTGTCTGCCGCGGACCAGAGGGTGGCCAACGCCTTGAAGTTGCGGACCTTGTGCTCATCCAGGGTGTCCATTGGGATCCGGTCCAGGATGCCCACCGTGCGCGAGCTGTCGAGGGTGTGGTCCCAGCCAACGTGGGTGTCATAGTCCCAGTCGTGCTCGCAGATGTCGTAGCGCGGCCCGATGGGGGCGGTTGCATACCCCAAGGCCAGATTGGTCTGGGTCCGGGGCTCAAAGCAGACCATCTCCAGTCCCTTGACGTGGAGGGCGAATCGCTCTGCTTCGGGGCCGATCTCGGCTGCGGCGCGACGCGCTCCCTCGGCCAGGAGATCGCCCAAGCCCCGCCGGTAGGCGATATCGACGATCAACTGTAACACCGCCCCCGAGTCTCCGAAGCGTGGGGGCGTCTGGGCGCTACCCTCGGGCAGCAGACCTCGCTCAGTGCATTCCATGGCCATGGAGAGTGTGAAACCGAGCGATGTGGGGTCAAGGCCAAGGTCGTTGCACAATACGTTGGCCCGAAAGATCGTGGCCAGGTCGGCGACGCCGAGATTGGGACCCAGGGTGCCCGCGATCTCCTGGTGGATGCCCCCGGCGACAGGTGGGTAGGCTGTGTCGTCGTCTGTGCCAAAGAACTTGATGCAGTTGTTTGGGCAGCCAGGACAGGTGCCATCGTGGCGATAGTAATCCATAAAGCGCTTGGCGTCATACTGGTCGGCGCCTTCGAAGACGCTGTCACGGTAGTTGCGCGTGCAGAGAGCGGCATCCAGGCCGTGCAACTGCACCCATGCCGAGAAGCCTGGCGGATCGAGTTGCCAGCGGGTCAGCGCATTGTCGCGCATCTTTGAACGGTACAGTTCCGTCAGGGCGGCGCACGTATCCGGAGCAGCGACGGGCGGGTGGTGCTCTCCTCGCAGGACCACGGCCTTGAGCCGTTTTGAGCCCATCACCGCTCCCATGCCCATCCGTGCTGCCTGGTAGGATCGGTCACTCACAATGCTCGCATAGCGTACCCGGCGTTCGCCGGCTGGGCCGATGCTGGCGGTGTGGATGTCCCGGCCAAACTGTGCCTCGAGCCCGTTGGCTGTCTCGGTGACCGTACGCCCCCATAGATCCTGTGCGTCGTGGAACGTTACCTGCCCGTCCTCGATGAACACCACAGTGGGCTGTTCTGCGGCGCCGTGAAAGACCAATGCATCTGCGCCGCTCCCCTTCAGAGCGATGCCAAAAGGTCCCTCGCAGCGAGTCTCGCCTATGCCCCCTGTAAGCGGGCTCTTGGCCGCGGCGGTGAAACGGGCCAGACCAGCGTAGAGGTGACCGGCGATCACGCTGGAGGCCAGGATCAGCAAGTTGGCCGGATCAAAGGCGGCGATCCCAGGTGGGCATTCGCGGAGGAGGTAGTAGGTTGCCAGCGGTCCGCCGCCCCCATACACCCGCCAGAAGCGATCGTCGCATTCCTCAACCCAGAAGCGCCGACTGCCGAGATCGAGATGCAACACTTGACCATGATAACCGAAACCGCTCACCGCCGTTTGCTCCTATCCTGTGCTTTTCTAGCCTGCTTGTTTGACCTGCTCCTCTACCCAGGGGTAAGTCTCGGCGATCCCATCCTTCAGGTAGTACTTGGCCTGCCAGCCGATGGAATAGATCCGTTCGTTGCTAAAGTTGCGCGACTGCACGCCAACAGGGCCGGGCACATGTTTGATATGGATTTCTTTGCCCGACACCTCGGCGATGGTCGTGGCCAGCTCGTCTACAGATACATATTCGGGACAGCCGATGTTCACTGCTCCGTGCAAGTCAGAATGCATGAGCATATAGATGCCGTCCACCATGTCATCCACGTAGGTGTAGGAGCGCACGGCGGTTCCATCGCCCCATACTTCGATGGTCCCGCCATCGTCGGCCTCGGCGACCTTTCTGCACAGGGCAGCGGGAGCCTTCTCACGGCCACCGGTCCAGGTCCCCTCCGGCCCATAGCAGTTCTGGAAGCGGGCGATCCGGACCTCCATGCCCCGGTTTCGCTCGTAGGCCATGGCGGTCCGCTCGGAGTAGAGTTTCTCCCAGCCGTATTCGTTATCGGGATTGGCCGGAATGGCTTCGGCCTCTGTCATCTCGGGCTCGCCAATCTCCATGTCCCGGTAGACGCACACCGAGGAGGAGAAAAAGTAGCGCGGGACCCCCGTCTTCCAGGCGTTGTGGGTCATGTGGATGTTGATCAGGACGCTGTTGCGCATAATCTCACACTCGGCCGTGGAGATAAACCCCATGCCGCCCATATCCGCAGCCAACTGGTACACCTCGTCGAACGGTCCGACCGGCAGGGTCAGAGCGGCCTGGCAATTCTCCTCCTCTCTCAGGTCGAGCAGCAGGAATTCGTCGGCCTGGCTCTGGGCAAACTCGTGCTCCTTGATATCCACACCACGCACCCAGTACCCCTCTCTCTTGAGTTTCTTCACCAGGTGTCCGCCGATGAATCCTCCCGCACCACATACTAGAGCCTTTTTCATGTTTTCACCTTTCCGAATTTGGTTCTGGATATTGACGAGTTTCTTCTCAAGGAATCGGGGGAAGATGGGGTGTGTGCGGGCGGTTTTGCCGCCCGCACACACCCCACCCCCACTTATTGAGAAGATCCATTGACGATTCTCAGTCGCTCTCGCGCCGGGCGATGACCCGGACCGCGCCGTCGATGGGCTTGTCGGATACCAGTATCAGGTAGCCACCGCCGCCAGCCCCCGATAGCTTCCAGCCCAGGGCCTGGTCCTTGTACTGGTCGATGAGTTTTCGGACCATGGGCGTCATCATATTGGGAAACATGGCGATCTGGGCATCGAACGACTGCTGGAAGTGAAGGCCGAACCGTTCGATGTCCCGGTCCAGGATGGCCTGCCAGCAATTGTCTGTGGCATCGGCCAGGGCCTTGGCCCCGTCGTGGTCGATCCTCGTGTCCGAGAGCACGCTGAAGCCATCGTGCCTGGGTCCCAGTGTCATCAGGTACAACGAGTTCTCGACGAACTGCAGCGCCAGCTCGTCGGTCAGCCTGTCGATCCGGCTGGGCCAGTATTCTCCCTCATAGTAGGCCTTGGCCAGGCCGGGGAAGACCAGGCCGATGGCATCCTGCGACCCGGATATCTCCTCTGTTCCTGGTGGATTGTCATAACAAAACAGGATTTTGGCCAGCTTTTCATAGTCACCGGGTGGGATCTTGGGTCCCCACAATTCGATGGCGTTTCGCCTGGTGCTCGAGGCCATGCCGCTGCG
>JASFHU010000146.1:0-8312 GCA_050123055.1 Anaerolineae bacterium | reverse complement strand
GATCTGGAATCCACAGGATCAGGCAGGCATCGGCGAGATCGAGTACATCGACTGGCGCCGGGAGCATCCCCTGGAGGATGACCTGAAGCTTCTCAAATGGAGTGACGAGGTGCTGGGCGGGAAGGGCTACGTGGATTGGTACCCCTTTGACCATCCTGAGCTGGGTCCGGTGGAGCTCGGCGGCTGGAACTGGCTATATGCCTTCAAGAATCCTCCGCCAGAGCTTCTGGAAAAAGAGATCGCACCTTTTGCCGACTGGTTAGTGTGGCACCTTCTGATCTCACCGTGCCTGGAACCGTATCAGGTGGAGGTCAAGCCCCTGGGCCAGGATACGTATCACATCCGCCTGGTGGTCCAGAACACCGGCTGGCTACCCACCTACGTGACCAAGAAAGCGCTGGACAAAAAGGTGGTGCGCGGCCTGGTATGTGAGATCGAGCTGCCAGAGGGCGCGACGTTGGAAGCCGGTCAGGAGAGGGAGGTGCTGGGGCAACTGGAGGGACGGGCCTACAAGCCCTCGGCCCACTTTAGCTACTACCAATCCGATGTGACCACAGACCGGGCCAAGGTGGAGTGGGTCGTTCACGCGCCCGAAGGTGGCCGTGTCAGCCTGACGGCCCGTCACGAGCGAGCTGGCACCGTGGTCGAAACCGTTGATCTGTGAGGCAGAGGCAGGTCATCCCGAACTAGGGGGCACCTAACACCCGTAAGACGAAAAATCGCCCGGCGTCGTGCTTCGGGGGAAGTAAAGCACGACTCCGGGCTGGTTCCGAAAAATAATCATGAACGGAACCCAAACGGCGCCGAGGATGACGCCGAAATCGGACTATTCCAGACGCGCTCCCGATACACCAAGCTTGTCCAGCAAACCTGGCCTGGCAACCAGGGCACATTGTGCTGTGGTTGCTGCCTCTTTGTACCACTCGGAAGCGGCAGCCAGGCAGCTTTCGGCAATCCGATCGCTGCCAACCAGCTCAGCGAGTGCCACCTGCCCCTCGGCCCACTTGACCTCGTCGTAGCCGTACCCGGCCATCGCGTGAGCGATATCGAGATCCCAGGGGCCGTAGGTCACCAGTTGGTGCAGATGCTGAATGATGGTGTTGGCGTCCTCCTTTTTCCTGCGATGAGCAACTTTTCCAGCCATGCCAATACCTCATGATTCATGGCGGCCAACATATGCGAGCGTTATAACTATTATAACATATCGGGTCAAGAAATGTGTGACAAAAGAATGTCAAAAGTGTATAAAATGTGTTTCAGTTTCGGCCGGATGAATGCGGAGAGTCATGATCGGACTGCGTCCAAGCGGGTGCCCCTGTTTTGCCAGGCGGAACACCCACGACGCTGGGGGGGTACGTTGACAAAGAGCGCCGTTGGCTCTATAATACAGCGTACTTGCACAGCGGGTGCCAGTAATCGGTAGATTCGGTTGTGGCTGCGCAGGCGTGCGGTTCCCTGGTAGCGAACGGGCTGTTTGAGCACCGGTGCCCAGGGCGCTGGATTGGCAAGGGGGGAGGGGGATTTGGAACCATCTTCCAAATGGATTCTTGTCGTCGACGATGATGCAGACACCTGTACCATGATCCAGGAAGTCCTGTCAGACGAAGGCTATACCGTCGAATGGTGTTTGAGTGGTGAAGAGGCCCGCGATCTTCTCGGTCAGGACCGGTTCGACCTGGTCCTGGCCGACATCAAGATGCCCCGTATCTCGGGCATCGAGCTGCTACAGGAAGTACGGGAGCGGTGCCTGGACGTGAGGGTCATCCTGATGACCGCCTATGCTTCGCTGGACACCGCAATCCAGGCCCTGCGCGGGGATGCCGACGACTACCTGGTCAAGCCATTCTCCCTCCAAGAGCTTCGCCAACGGGTGTGGCAGGCTTTGCTGGATGAGCAAGATGCCGAAGGTGTGTTCCGCTACCGCGATCTGCGCGTTGACACGAATGCCCGCCGCATCTGGCTTGGCGGTCGCGAGGTGGCCCTTACCCGTCAGGAGTTTGATGTCCTGGCCTGCCTCGCCGAACGGCCGAGATGCACAGTCTCCTGGCAGGAGCTGATGCAAAAGGTGTGGGGCTACAACGAACCGACCAAGGCCGATGTTGGCATGTTGCGGTCCTGCATTCGCCGGCTGCGGCAGAAACTTGGGGACAATGCCCGCGAGCCACGGTATATCATCAACCGCTGGGGAGAAGGGTACCGGCTCGGTGGGTAACCTCGCTTAAAACTCCAAGAACCGCAAGGAGGTTTGCAATGCCCGACTATTATCCCCCATACATCTTTGGCATGCACGACCGGGGTGGCGAACACCTGATGCTGAGCAAGAACCGGCGCGGCTGGGTGCTGGTGACGGAGGCATTGGGGGCGGATCCCAACAACCAGAGCGGCACCAACTATACCGACCTGTCTAACCAGGGTCTGGGCGTGCTGGCCCGGCTGAATCATGGCTATGGAACGGCGGGCACAATCCCTCACTCCAGCCGCTACGACGACTTTGCGCGCCGCTGTGGCAACTTTGTTCAGGCCAGCCCGGGTTGCCACATCTGGATCATCGGCAACGAGATGAATCTGGCCTACGAGCGGCCGGGTGGGCCCAATGGACAGGTCATCACCCCTCAGTTGTACGCCACCTGTTTCAGGAAATGCCGGGACGAGATCCGGCGGCGGCCCGGTCACGGCGAGGACCAGGTAGTCCCGGGCGCTGTGGGTCCCTGGAACACCCAGACCAAGTATGAGGGCAACCAGCGCGGAGACTGGATCAAGTACTTTGCCGATATCCTGGACCTGCTGGGCAACGCGGTGGACGGCATCGCCGTGCACACCTATACCCACGGCCAGGAGCCCCACCTGGTGTTCGACAATTCGAAAATGAACGCCCCCTTTCAGGACTATCACTGGCACTTCCGCGCCTACCGCGACTTTATGAGCGCCATCCCTGATGGACTGACCAACCGGCCGGTCTATATCACCGAGACCGATCAGTATGGTGCCTGGCGCGATGCAAACACGGGCTGGGTGCGCAACGCCTACAAAGAGATCGACGACTGGAGTCGAAACTCGCAGAACCAGCCCATACAGGCGCTGATCCTGTACCGCTGGATCATCGGCAACCCCAACGACCCCCAGCAGGTGGGCTGGGCCATCGAGCCCAAACACGGCGTGCAAGACGACTGGCGGGACGCGATGAACAACGAGTACCGGGTCGTACTGCCAGATGTTCAACCCAATTACCGTGCTGAATGGCTGGAGGTCAACGCGCCGGGGCGGATGGGCCGGGGCGCGGTGGTCCGGTTCAGCGTGCGAGTCCGCAACGTCGGGCGGAGCGCGTGGGCCAATTCGGGGTCACAAAGGGTCCGCATGGGCTACCGCTGGATCGACTCGGAGGGCAATGCCACCGCAGGGCCGCGCCAAAACCTGCCCCGCACGGTGGCGCCTGGTGAGACGGTCACATTGCCCGAGTTCACCGTACGAGCGCCAGAGGAGCCCGGCTACTTAACGCTGGAGCTGGATCTGGTCGAAGAGACGTGGGGCTGGTTTGGAGAACAGGGATCCCCCACCTGGCAAAAAGAGAATCTCCAGGTAGGGCCGCGCTACCGGGCCGCCTGGTTGTCGGTAGACGCACCCACACAAGGGACGGCAGGGACGACGGTGACCTTTCCGGTGCGGGTGCTTAACGAGGGGGCCTTCACCTGGCCGTCCACCGGTGAGCGGCCGGTGAACCTGACCTACAAATGGCTGAATGCCAACGGACAGGTCGTGGTTGCCGATGGACTACGAACCCCACTTCCCCGGGACGTGGAGCCGCTAGGGCAGGTTCTGCTCGATGCCAGGGTCCAATACCCGGCGGCTCCGGGCCAGTATGTCTTGCAGATGGACATGGTCCACGAGTTTGTCGTGTGGTTCCAGTGGAAAGGCTCGCCGGTCTACGAGGTTCCGACCCAGGTCGATTCAGGCGCGCCCGGTTATGCGGCCGAGTGGTTGGACTATTCTGCACCCGAGCGCCTGGTGGCCGGCCAGTTCGGCAATGCCTACATCGAGGTCCGCAATGTCGGGTCCCAGCCCTGGCCAGAGTCTGGCGCCGACGCGGTAAGGCTTGGCAATCGCTGGCTCGACGCCGACGGTCAGGAGGTGCCCGTGAGCGATCCCCGGACTTGGCCGATGCCCAGGACGATCGAGCCCGGCATTACGGCCATCTTTCGGGACATCGAATACGTGGTGCCTGACACGCCCGGCGCCTACAGGCTCGTGTGGGACCTGATGCAGGCCGGGACCTGGCTCTCAAGCCAGGGCGTCGCCGTAAAGGAGCAGACGGTGCAGGTGGTGGCCTCGGAGTATGGGGTGACGTGGGAGGTGCTGGAGCCCTGGCCCGACCCAATGCCGGTCGGCGAGCTGCTGCGGACCAGCCTACGCTTGCGCAATACGGGGACAAATACCTGGTCAGCGCGGGGTGACCAGCCCGTTCACCTGGCCTATACCTGGTTTGCCCAGACCGGCGCTGTCTCGGAACCGTGGGACACCTTCCGCATCCTGCTGCCGCACGATGTCCCCTCCGGAGGAGTGGTGGAACTGCCCGACGTGGCCTACAAGACGCCGCCGGTGTTGGGCGAATACATTCTACGCTGGGACCTGGTCGAAGAGGGACAAACCTGGTTCTTCCGCCACGGCGGGGCGCCGCTGGAGGTGCCGGTAAAGGTGGCGGACAAAGCATTCTTTGTCCCCTGGACGGCTGAGGCCAGCCACAACCCCGGCGATGTGATGCTGGCCTTTGATGGCAACACCGACACGGTGTGGAACAGCAAGGCCAGCCAGGAGCCGGGCATGTGGTTCAAGGTCGATCTGGGCCAGGACCTGGTCCTGGACCGGATCCGGGTCTCGAGTCCGGGCCGGGGGTTCCCGTTGGGCTATCGGATCCTGCTATCGACCGACGGTCAGGCTTGGCACCTGGTCGCCGAGCGGCCCAAAAACTGGAGCAACGTGGATGAGGCGTTTGCGCCGCGCCGGGCTCGTTACGTGCGCCTGGAGCAGACCGGGAGGCCGAGCTGGCCGGCCAGTTGGATGATCAGCGAGATCACCGTGAGCGCGACCAACCCCTGGGCGGGGGCCGACGCCAGCCACTACAGCGCCGATGTGGGGGAAGCTTTAGATGCCCATCTGCCGACAGCCTGGAATACGCGGAATGTCAAACAACGACCAGGCATGTACTTCAACCTCGACATGGGCAGCCTGCGCAAGATCGAGCGGGTGATGCTCCTGCATCCCTCGAGCCAGCAGCCGCGGGGCTATGTGATGGAGGTTTCAGCCGACGGTCAGGATTGGCAGGAGATCGGTCGCAAAGCGGACAACTGGCATGCAGTGGACGTCGAGTTTGCGCCCCTTTCGGCCCGCTACGTTCGCGTCAAAACGACCAACTCGTCAGCCTACCAACCCTGGGGGATCGCCGAGTTTGTCGTGTGGCGGACATCGCCGACGTGGCTGGTGGGCCGGCAAGCCTAGTACAACCGGGGGCAAATCCATTCGTGGTTTATTGCTCAGAGGGGATCGCCAGATCCCCGGCGAAATGGCACGTTCTGACCTAGAATACCAGGGATCTGACGATCCCTGACGAGCGATAACCACATGGGGATTTATGCCCCTTTGCATTAGCAACTGCTTCCAGCACACCCGCCGAGATGAGAGAATTGGAAGGGCCTGGCGAACACGCCGGGTCCTTCAGTCTACTCGCCCCGGATGGTAGCGACAGCCCCCCTCCTCATCGTGGGCCAGGTAGAACTCGATGGCCTGACGCGTGGTGAGGGTCAAGGGCAGTTCTAAGGCCGCCTGTGGCGCCACCCACAGACCATCATTCAGCTCGTCGCCGTCAAGCTGCAACTCCCCCGTCCACCGATCCACCAGAAAGTCGAGGTAGACCAGGTGGTGGGTCCCATCCTTGTACAGGGGCGGGCGGATCCGCTCGCTGACCCGCAGCAGCCGGTAGCGGATGGGGGCCAGGTTGGTCTCTTCGGTTAGCTCGCGGACCAGGGCCTGGGCCACCGTCTCGCCATATTCCACGTGACCACCAGGGATGGCATAGTGCCCGGCAACTTTACTGAAACGGGCGACAAATATCTCCCCCTGCTGGTTCAGCAGGAGCGCACCGACGATCAGCTCGGGAACCCGCATGCTGCTCACTCCACTGGGCGATGGTAGACGGCCACCTTGTAGCCGAACTCCACTTTGTCATGCTCCAGAACGTAGGCCCGCGCCGGCTCGCCCCACAGGAACTCGAGTACGGCCAGTGCCTCGTCCCGGGTACGAAAACGCCAGACGGTGTCCACCACCTGGCAGGAGAACCCGTGCTCTGCAAACCAGGGAGGCCAGCTCTCGCACTCGCTCTCCATCGGCGCCCAGAATTGGGACACCTCATCGTGGCCGTTATTCTGCACCACGACCAAGTCGCCGCCGGGCTGGACCACGCGCTCGACTTCCTGCAGCCCGGGCTCGCTGCCAGGCCCGAAAAAGTAGGCCCAGGTGGCATAGGCTACTTCTACGCAGTTGTCTTCGAGGGGGATGGCCCCGGCGCCGGCGGGCACCACGGTCACGTTCGACGCCCCGCTGGATTTGATCCGTCCCCGCAGGATGGGCAGCGCTTCGGGGTCCGGTTCCAGGGCATAGACGTGGGCCGCCAGCCGGGCGTACAGGATCGTCCGGTCGCCCACCCCGGCCCCCACGTCCAGGAGCACGCGACCATCGAGGGGTGCGACAGCCTGCATCGCGCTCGAAATCCGTTGCTCGGGATCGATAGCCTGGGTCATCAGTCCCAGGAGATCGACCTGCTCCGGACCCCAAAAGGGGATCACTTGGCTTTCGCTCATGGAAGCCACTTCAGCAGGTCATCGATGCGGTCCAGGATGAGGCAATCCGCCTCGGGAAAGAGGCGATGGGGATCCAGCAGGACGGGCGTCACACCAGCGCGTTGGGCGCCTAGCACGTCGGCCCAATAGTTGTCGCCGATGTAGAGGGACTCTTGGGCGCTGGCGCCCAGCCGATCCAGTGCGGCGTAAAAGATGTGGGGCTCTGGCTTGCGGGTTCCGACCTCGCCAGAGGCCAGGACCAGATCAAAATAGGGCCGTAGCTCCATCTTGTCCAACAGTGCGTAAAAACGGTCCACATGCTCGCGGTTGGTGATCAAGCCAAGGCCATAGCCCCTAGCGCGGAGCTCGACCAGGGTGTGGCAGCCAGCCTGGGGACAGTCGTAGGCGAATTCCAGGCCCTGAATCCGGCTGGTGACCTCTGCCGCCAGGCACTCCAGGTCCCCCTCAATCTGGACAGCCTCCAGCAGATGACGGTTAAAGTGGGGCCAGAACTCTCCAGGCGCGAACGCAGCGAGCTGGTCGCGGATGTCGGGATCGACAAAGTACTCGTGACGGGTTCGCCGGCCCTGCCACTCGGCTTCAGGGCTGAGGGGCTGCCCGATGTCGGCACAGAAAGCACGGATCACATCAAAGCTGTCGGGTTCGTGAAAAACCAGCGTACCGTCAAAGTCGAAAAGGACGGTGTGTATGCCGTTGTCTGCTATCATGGCCTCGGCGCTCTCGTTGCGGGCTGCCACCGGTGAGTTCCCTTCCCAAACGGACATGCAAAGTCGGGGTATTGTAGCACCGGCAGGCAAGCGTGTCAAAACGGACCCGGCTCTGGGAAGGCTCGGCTCCCTGGGGACCGGGCAGCAAGAGCCATGGCGGCCGCTCAAAGGGTCCAGAATCCGTACCCGCTGGCCCTGTGAAGACCTGCCCATTTTTCAACCAGCCCCCCTCATGCTATAATGGGCCGCAGAGGATTCAGAACAATGCACTACTACTTGATAGCCTTGTCCATTGTCGCCGGGATATGTTTTGCCTTTGGCATCCTTTTTCTGTTTACGGGCTTGCGCCGCAAGGACGATAGCTGGTCAACCGTGCTTTTCTCTCTCTTTGCCCTGTCCTACGCCGCCGTCATCCTGACCGGCATCGCCAACTATGGCGCAACCTCGGTGGACGCCTGGCTCTCTTCGGCCCGTCTGGATGGCGTGTTTGTCGTCCTGACCTGGTCCTTGCTTATCGGCTATGTCGCCCTCTATACGGGGGTGAAGCCACGGGTCTTTTTGGCCCTGCTGCTGGCTACATTTGTGAGCACGGGTATCGCCAACGTAGTCAGGCCCAACCTGATACACGACGAAATCCTCGGATTGGCGGCGGTGACCTTGCCCTGGGGGGAGCAGCTGGCCTATGTCGAGGCCACCGACAGTATCTGGGCGACTGTCTTCCTGGTGGCCAATCTGGTCACCATTGGCTACGTGCTGG
>JASFHU010000145.1:0-8356 GCA_050123055.1 Anaerolineae bacterium | reverse complement strand
ATAGTCCCCCGTCAGCTCTGGAAAGCCGCACAGACAAGGCTTGCACAGAACAAGAGTAGCGGACACTGGAATAGAAAGCACAACTACCTGCTGAGCAGCCGTGTGACCTGTGGAACATGCGGCCTCAAAATGGCAGGCTCCAGCAAGTCGAGCAAGGGGAAGCTCTACTTGTACTACCGCTGTCCCGGCGCGACACCCCAGTCGAATACTGCCCGAGAGTGCCATGCGCCTTCATTTCGGGCAGATCATGTTGACGCCGTCACTTGGCAATGGGTGAAATCAAACCTCATCGACCCTGACGAGCTGGTAGAGGGACTGAGATCGTATCAAGAAGACTGCGAACGGCAGAACCAGCCGATCAGAGAGCGTCTACAACTCGTGGACGGACTGCTATCTGCCAATCGTACCCAACTACAGCGTCTACTGGATCTATACCTGTCTGGGGAATTCCCCAAAGAGATGTTGGTTGACCGCAAGAGCCGTCTTGAAGCAACAGTAGAGGCACTGGAGAAGGAACGGCTCGGTTTGACCTCCAGCCTGGAGGCTCATACATTAAGCGACGAGCAGATTGAGAGTCTGCAGAAGCTAGCCTTGAAGATAGCTGAAGGTTTGCAGGTTGCAGAGGAGCGCTTCGAGGCACGACGGCGCATCATAGAACTGCTGGACCTACAGGCAACTCTCTCGATCGAGAGTGGTGAGAAGGTTGTCTACGCGCGATGTATATTGGATGAAGAGAGTTTGTCAGTCGTGTCCAGTACTACAGATAATACATCTCATCCCACCCATTCAGGTACGATGCAACTTTGCGGGCCGGGCCATCCGTCTCTTCAATCGTCCTGGTCAGCAGATCGGGCAGGGCATCCAATTCCGGGCTTTCTTGCCCTGCCATCCTACAGGCCAGATAGAGAAACAGGACCGCCTGATTGAGAAACGTCTTGGTCGCCGGTACGCTGATCTCGTAGCCACAGGCCAGCGGCAGATAAACGTCGCTCTGGTGCATGAGCGTAGAGCCCAGCACGTTGAGCACGCCCAGCACCTGCCCTTTGCGCTGGCGCATCACCTTGACCGCATTGAGTACGTCCTTGGTTTCGCCGCTCTGGCTCACAAATACGGCTACATCCTCCGGGCCGATGCTCTGTCCGTATTGCTCGATGAACTGCGGCCCAAGGACCGGGACCGCCGCCACCCCGGCGAGTTGGTTGAAATAGTAGGCGCCCAACAAGCAGGCATGGTAGCTGGTCCCGCACCCAACCAGGTAGAGGGGACCACCGCTCCTGGTCCGCCCACCCGTCGCCTTTAGCGCGGCCAAAAAGCGGTCCACGTGCGGTGAACTGTTCAACAGGTGCAGGAGCTCGCCGGCAACCACCGGCTGCTCGTGGATCTCTTTGAGCATGAAATGGGCATAGCCCCCCTTTTCCGCCACCTCGATAGGGCCGTCGTACCACTCTTCCTCCCGATCGATGCGCTCTCCATCGTGCACGCTGTACAATTCCACCGCCTGCGGTGAAAGCACGACGATCTCGCCGTCGCGGACGCGCACAATGCGCCGTGTCAGGGGCAAGATGCTGGGCAGATCGGAGGAGACACAGGTCGAGCCATCGCCCAGGCCGGCCACCAGCCCGCTGCCCTTTTTGATGGCAAATAGCCGGTGGTCATCCTGGTGGGTGATGACAAAAGCATAGTCCCCCTCCAGGTCGTCGTAGGCGGCGCGGATGGCCGCCAGCATATCGCCACCATTGCGGTCAAAGTGGCGCTCCACGGCGTGGACACAGGTCTCGCCGTCGTTGGTGCCCCGCACCGTCATTCCCTCGCGGATGAACAGCTCCCGCATCTGGACGTTGTTGACGACGTTGCCATTGTGCGCCCCGACCATGTCGCCATCGGAATCCAGGTGAGGTTGGGCGTTTTCGTAGGACGGCGCGCCAAAGGTGGCCCACCGGAGCTGGGTGATACCTCGCGTGCCACACAGTGCCCCAAAATCGAGTTCGGCGCTGACGTCTTTAATGCGGCCTACGCCTTTCCGCAGATCGATGGTCCCGTCAGCCCCCACGGTAGCACACCCCACCGAGTCGTAGCCGCGGTATGCCAGCCGCTGTCCGCTTGCAATGAGTGTAGGTCCGAGCGTCTGTTCCTGGTCGGTAATGATGCCAAAGATGCCACACATACTTTGTTCACTCCATTAGGTAGGTTCAATCTTGCAGGCGGGTGGGGATACCCGTGTGACGCGCCCGGCATCCCCCGAAAGGGTCCGTGGTAGGCCATATACGCCACATCGCCCTCCATTATACCATGCCCGGGCGACCCATCCAAAAGGGAAAATCGAGGTATCCATGCCCTGGAGGTTCCTCAAGCGAGGAAAGTCCTCACCAGGCTCAAGGCACAGGAGTCCCAGACTTGTTCGGGTATTTGCTAGGCAGGGCACTGCCCCCTGCGCTAGAGACAAAGCCGCCCGTCAAAGTCCTTGTCCTCCTCTGCCGCCAGGGGGAATCTCGCCGGCCTGCCATCGCGTTGTGAGCGGTAGAGTGCGGTAAATAGCTCTACCGTCTTGCGTCCCTCCTCGCCGCTGACCAGCGGCGTCCGGTCCTTGAGAATGGCTCGTAAAAAGTCCTGATCCTGCAACAGATGGTAGTGGCGTGCTGGGTCCACCTGCTCAAAGGTGGTGCGATCCTCGGCCTGCCACTGCGCCAGGAGGTGCTCCTCCCCTGGCACTGTCCAAAGGTCGTTGACAGGCGCTTCTAGCACCGACGTCATGCCGGCGATAAACATCGCGCCGCCGTCGGTCTGCACCCCTACCGACGCGCCATTGGTGCCGTGCACGTGTACCTTGCCATAGAGTCCTGGCTTTTGCGAATTGCTCACCACGATCGAGCCGAGCGCCCCACTCTTGAAGCGGAGCACGGCGACGGCTGTATCCTCCACCTCGATGTAGGGGTGGTTCAGATTCTCCCACTGGCCGGACAGTTCCGCCACCGGCCCCATGAACCACTGCAAAAGATCAAGTTGGTGAGGGGCTTGGTTGACCAGGACGCCGCCGCCCTCTCCGTCCCACGTGCCACGCCAGGGGTCCGACCGGTAATATGCCTCGTCTCGCCAGCCCAGCATCACAACCGTGCCCAACACCGGCTTGCCGACCTTGCCCGCCTCGATGGCGGCTTTGACCCGCTGGGCAGGGGCGTAAAGCCGTCTCTGGCTGATGGTTCCCAGCTTGACGCCCGCGGTCCGGACCGCCGCGATCATGGCGTCGCAATCCTGGAGGCTGGAGGCCAGCGGCTTTTCCACCAGGGCATGGACCCCCGTCTCCGCCGCGACGAGGACCGCCTCGGCGTGGGCCGGGTGCGGTGTGCAGACCACGATGGCCTCCACGCCTGCGTCGCTGATCATCGTCTGCAAATCAGTGTAGGCCCGGACTCGGTACTGCTCCGCGAATGCCTCGACACCGCCGAGCCGCCGCCCGCAGACGGCCACAAACTCCGATTCCGGCAGGGCACGCAGCACCTCTGCGTGGGTGTGCGCCACCTTGCCATAGCCCACCAGTGCTGTGCGTACCCTGTTCGCCACTTCGCCCCCTTGTTTCCCGCTCATGGGAAGTTGTCCACAAGCAATAGACAGAGCCTATGGCTCCAGGATTATCTTCATCAGCCCAGGCTCTCGCTGGTACAGGCGCTCGAACCAGGCCGGACCTTCCTTCAGGGGGACGACGGCACTGACAAAGGAATCCACGTCGATGGTGCCATGGGCGATCATCTCCAGGCAGGCCGCGTACTCGCCCTGCGAGGCGCACGAGCCATACAGTGTCAGCTCACGGGTCACCACCGACTGCGACAGGAACTCGGTCTTGGGCGACAGGTTCCCTACCAGGACCAGTGACCCTCCCTTACGCAGTCCCAATGTCGCTAGCTCCAGTGTGGGCGAGATGCCCACCACCTCAAAGGCCAGGTCTGCACCTCGCCCCTCTGTCATCACCTGCACCTCGGCGACGAGATCGGCCTGATTTTGGCCTTTCTCACCCGACTGCAGCACCACGTCTGCGCCCAACCTCCGCGCTAGCGCCAGCCGTCCTGGGTCGAGGTCTATGGCCATGATGCGGCCGCAGCCCGCAGCCCGCAGCGCTTGGATGACCAGTAGGCCGATCATTCCCGCCCCGACGACCAACGCCGTGTCGTTCAGCCGGATAGGCGCCCGGCCGACGGCGTGGACAGCAATGGAGACCGGCTCCACCATTGCCGCCTGGACAAAGCTCACCTCCTCGGGCAAGCGGTAGACAATGTGCTGGGGCACGGCGACATACTCGGCAAAGGTCCCATCTTGCCGGTAGTCCTGGCAAGAGACACCAAGCACCCGGCGATTGTCGCACAGGTTGATGCGTCCCTGCCGGCAGAAATGGCAAGCACCGCAGTAGATGGTGGAGTCAAAGGTGACACGATCGCCCGGCTGCCAGCCCTCCACGTCGCTGCCAGCTCCGACGATGACCCCCGCTGCTTCGTGGCCCATGATCAGCGGTGGGATGC
The DNA here is from genome assembly GCA_050123055.1 of Anaerolineae bacterium. GTDB lineage: Bacteria > Chloroflexota > Anaerolineae > JAAYZQ01 > JAAYZQ01 > JASFHU01. Next base: position 3,848 of record JASFHU010000145.1, on the reverse strand, counting down.
GCCTCCCGCTGCTACCATCCAGGCCGTGCACATCGCTGCCGCAGATGCCACTGGCTTGGATCTGTACCAGCACCTCCCCTGGACCGGGCACCGGCTCCAGTACCTCCTGGTACATGAGGTGATGGTAGGCTTCCAGAACCAACGCCTTCATGGGGCGTAGCTCGGGGGCAAGTATGCGCGCATCGAGGGTCCCATATCTATCGCAGCTGGGCCAGTTCCGCCGCCAGCCCCGCGCTGTCCAGTTTGAGGCGCTCGCGACTGTTCCGCCACTTGGCCTCGACCAGCCCCTCTTTCACCGAACGTTTGCTGACCGTCAGTCGTAGAGGGATACCGATCAGATCGGCGTCGTTGAACTTGACCCCGGCGCTGGCCTCGCGGTCATCGTAGAGGACCGCCCAGCCGTCCTCCTGCAGCCCTTCGTACAACGCTTCGGCCTGCGCGGCCACCGCTTCCTTGCGCACGTCCAGCGCCACCAGGTGTACGTCAAAGGGTGCGCACGCCGCTGGCCATAGGATGCCATACTCGTCGTGGTGTGCCTCGACCACCGCTGCCAGCAGTCTTCCCAGGTCCATCCGCCAACTCGTTAGCCACAGCGGAAGGGGCCGGCCCTCGCTATTCAGATATTCGGCCTCGGGCCGGCACGGTGCGGGCTTTGTGCTGTGGGCCAGGGCAAAGCCCGCCTCGATCTCCAGGGCGTCCCCGCAGCCAGGACAGGGATCGCCCAACTCAATCTGGGCCAGGTTGACCCATTCGCCCGGCTCAAAATCGCGGGGGATGTTCACGTTCAGGATATGATAGTCGGGCCGGTTGGCGCCGCTCACAAAGTTCTTGCCCGAGCGCACCGATGGATCGGCTACCACACGGACCTTGCTCCGATCCAGGCCGATGGGCGAGGCGTAACCACCCACCGCGCCGATCGTCGCCAGCTCCTCTTCAAGACTGGCATAGTACTGGTCCGTGCCCAGCAACCGGGCCAGCTTGTCCTCATCCACTGCCCGGTCTCCGCGGATGACGACACAGGTGATCTTGCCCTCCACCGAGCAGAACACCATCTTGAGGGTTTTGGTGGCCGGGATGTCCAGGAACTCGGCCAGGCTGGCAATGGTACCGCAGCCCGGCGTGGCGATCTCCTCAGGGGGCATTTCCGGCTCGTCAGGAGCTGCGGCCCACCTGGCTCGCGCCCAGGAGCGTTCGGCCGTGTAGCCACAAGATGGGCAGCGCACCACGTCCTCGTCCCCAGACGGGTGGAGGACATAGGCCCTCTGGCCCTCCTGGCCCGCCTCTGCCCAGACCGGCGCCAACTCGCACGTGCTCAAGATCCGCTCCATTGCGCTCTTGATGCGGCTAGTGACGGGCAGATCGGCGTCGCCAAAGGCGTGAACCACTCCAAAAGGCCGCTCGCTGGCCCCAAACAGACCGCCTCGTGATCGGGACCAGGGCACGGGCTGGTGATCGATCTGGAGGAGCAACACCGGCAACTGGCGATAGGAATCCACTTCCCGGCGCGTGAGCCGCACCAGCACCTCCGCTGGCTCCGCCTCGGCTGGCACCGGCACCTGGATCTCTTGGCTGCCCAGGGGACTCAGCTCGCGCCGGAGGAGTGATTGCAGGCGGGTCAGCGTGCGCTGGCCCAGGGGCAGGTAGGCAAAACGGCCAGCTTCCAGTCCGCGGACATAGCCCGCTCGGACCAGCAACTGGTGGCTTGGCAAATGGGCCTCAGACGGTGGCTGGCGCAGGGTTTTACCCAGCAACCTGGAAAGCCGCATAAAGTTCCTCCTTGAGCTGCTCAATCTGTAGACATCAGGTCATCTTTACCACGATGTCATGGATCACGTTGGCTGCCTCGTCGCCCCGGTCGGCACAGTTGCTCAGATGGCGATACAGTTCGCGTAGCTTGAGCATCTCCATCACGTGGTGGATGTCCTCCGGCCCCGAAAATAGGTCCGCGACTGCCTCTCGGTAAAGCGTTTCCACCTGGTTCTCCAACGCCTTAGCCCGGGTGGCATGCTCGGATGCAACACCAGGGTTCTCCTTCAAGCGCAGCATGGCCAGATGGAGTTCTTCGGCCGCATCCTGGAGCAGCGACACGAGGCGTCGCAGGTAATCGTTGGGCTCTACATCCAGGATACTCATCTCCTCCACCGTCGTGTAGCCATAGTCCATCACGTCGTCGATGGCCCTCGAGAGGGCAAAGATGTCCTCCCGGTCGATGGGTGTGACAAACGTACGATTCAGATCATCGATCAGGATGCGCCTCACCTCGTCGGCATCCTTCTCTGCCTGTCGCACGGCGGCGGCGTGCTTGTCCGACCGTTTCTTCATGTAGGACTCGAGCGCGTTCATGCCACGCAGCGTGATCTCGGCCTGCTCGATCAACGCTTGCAGGAACTTGTCCTGTCGTGGCTTGAAAAACTCCCTGAAGCCCACTGCTTGACTCCTACCAGGTAGTGATGGTTCTCTCTCCCTTGCACGAGCCTGGGAAAACAAAAGGGAGAACACTGGGGCTCTCCCCTTCATATCCGGTGAGTTCGACATCCTTCTCAGCCCCAGTATATCATGCTGGCCTTGACTTGTCAACCAGCTTGTGCCCTTGCCAGGAGGGGGCCATCTCAGCCCCCTTGCCTGGCCCGACCTACCTTCCATGGCTGCATTCTTTTGCCCAGACGGGGCAGCAGTGTTATAATCTCCAGGCCGCAACTTCCGGATAATGGTCCGGTATGCAGTTGAGATCAAGTGAGAGGGAGTGAGATGGCAGAACACTATCTGGATCAAGATCTGCAACAGAGATATCACTATACCATCGGCCCATATGCAGAGCCTGTGCTGCGCGTCAGTCCCGGGGACACTGTCGTGGTGGAAACAGAGGACGCCTTTGAGGGCAAGATCGTTAGCGAGACTACCATGCCCTCTGCGGTCCTCGAGTTTCCCTATCTCAATCCGCAAGTCGGTCCCATCTACGTGGAAGGGGCGGAGAAAGGAGATGCCCTGGCAGTCCGGATCCACACCATCGAGCCCCGCGGACCACAGCCAAGAGGGACGACCTGTATGGTCCCCCATTTTGGAGGCCTGACCGGCACTGGTACCACCGTCACGCTCCAGGACCCTCTCCCCGAAATCGTGCGCAAGGTCAACGTCACGGAGGATGGGGTTGAATGGAGCGATCGCATTACGCTACCCTATGAGCCGTTCATCGGCACTATCGGCACCGCACCGCAGATCGATTCTGTCAACTCCCTCACCCCGGGCAGCCACGGCGGTAACATGGATCTGCCAGATGTGGGGCCTGGTTGCACGCTCTACCTGCCCGTGCAGGCAGAAGGTGCCCTGCTCTATCTGGGCGATGGTCACGCCGTGCAGGGGGATGGTGAACTCTGCGGGGTAGCCATCGAGTTCCCCACCACAACCCAGATGACTCTAGATTTGGTCAAGGGGTGGAACCTGAGTTGGCCGCGCCTCGAGAATGATGAGTTCATCATGAGCATCGGCAGCGCGCGCCCCTTGGAAGATGCGGCGCGGATTGCCTATGGCGATCTGGTCCAATGGATGGTGGATGGCTACAGGTTTGACAAATGGGAAGCCTATCTGTTGCTCACGCAGATTGGCAAGGCGCGCTTGGGCAACATGGTCGATCCCAACTATACGATGGGTGCCAGTATCTCCAAGCAGTACCTACCATAGCCTACCATCGCAGACTCTGCCAACCTACCAGCGAACCTGCTCCGCCGTCCCGGCCATCTCGCGGATGATGTCGTAGTCTCGATCCTCGACCCGGATAAAACGGTCTATCTGCCCTCAGCCAGCAGCGGTTGGGCTTCCGGGTCCTGGTGCATCTGCAAAAAGATCTTGCG
>JASFHU010000144.1:0-8384 GCA_050123055.1 Anaerolineae bacterium | reverse complement strand
CCGGATAGACCAGGGCTGCTACCACCAGGCCACCCAGGGCAGCCATCCAGCCGGGCATCCGCTCCCGCAGCGAGAGGAGGGGCAGGATCGTCGCCACGGCCAGCGGTGGCAGGTAGGCCAGGTAGAGGCTCATGGCGGCGGGGGTCGAGGCTTCGTCCAGCAGGAAAAAGCCACGAAGCCCCATCACGCCCCAGTCGAGGTTAAAGGGTGAGGCCCATTCCCAGACCAGTCCTTCCAGGCCCGGCAGATCGGAGACCAGGCCGACGCCGCCCAGATGGAAGGCCAGGCCAACGGCCCAGTAACTGATGGCAGCCAGCGCCAGGGCGCCGAGTCCGGCCACGGCCGATTTTGCCGGGCGACGACCTGTGAGCGCGCCGCCAGCGATCAGGATCAGCCCCAAGGGCAGCAACAAAGCGAGAACTGCGAATTGAGCATTAAGCATTGAGAACTGACTATCCATGAGATTTATCGCCGATGCGATGCTTGGCACCCTGGCCAAGTGGTTGCGCATCCTAGGCTACGATACGTTATTCGATCCGAATCTGGACGACCACCAATTGGTGCGGTTGGCCCGCGCCCAAGGCCGGGTGCTCCTCACCCGTGACCGGGAGCTGGCCCGGCGGCGCGGTCTCTCTGTCTTGCTTGTCAGCAGCGAGCATCTCGGCGCCCAGGTCGGCCAGGTACTCGCCGAATTCAACCTGGAGCCCGACCAGTCCTTTTCTCGCTGTCCGGTCTGCAACGTACCGTTGGCCAAGGTGGACCACGAGACAGCCCGATCGCGGGTACCGGCCTATGTGGCCCAGACCCACAAAACGTTCAAGTCCTGTCCCGCTTGCCAGCGCATCTACTGGCGTGGCAGCCACTGGCAGCGGATGGATGATCAACTGGCCCGGATGCTGGAAGACCACGCGTCCGAAACAGAACCAACAGTACGGAGGTAGAACCCTGGAACCAATCGAACTCGCTCATGTCATTGTGGATGCCATTGCCGATCGGCTGGGCTCCGACATCGTCCTGCTGGACATGCAGGATGTTTCCCTACTGGCCGACTATTTCGTCCTCTGTAGTGCCGAGAGCACTCCCCAGTTCAGGGCCATCCTTGACGAAATCGAAAAGCAGGCCAAGGCTGCGGGTGGGCGCCGTCTGCATACCGAAGGACAGGCCCAGTCTGGCTGGGTCTTGCTCGACTATGGATTCGTCGTCGTCCACGTCTTCGAACCCGAGCTCCGCGCCTACTATGATCTAGAAGGTCTCTGGAAAGATGCCCGGCTGGTCGTCCGCGTCCAGTGATCCAGCAGCGCCGCCTATTATACTCGACCCGCCATGAACTGGCAAACGGGCACCAACGGGGGATCTGGCCCCCCGGATCACTGCTGACCCCTGAAGTATCCACCTGACCGGGAATCCGCTTCCGCCGGGATAGCGCAGCAGCCGAGCAGGTTTGGGTTTTTGTGCCAGATTCGGTATAATAGTAGCTGTGCGATTTTTCAGCCGGGCGACTGAAGGAGGTCGATCATGGAAGATATCTTGGATGTGATGTATGCTCGCGAGAGCGTCCGCGAGTTCAGTGACGAGGCGGTGGAAGACGAGCAGATAGAGGCGATCCTCAAAGCGGCCATGGCAGCACCCTCTGTCCAGGACCTGCGACCGTGGCACTTTGTTGCGGTGCGCAAGCGCAAGACGCTGGAAAAGCTGGCAGAAGTCCACAAGTATGCCTACATGCTGCACGACGCACCGCTTGCCATCGTCGTCTGTGGCGACACCGAGATCTCGGAACGGTATTGGGTAGAGGACACCTGTGTGGCTACCCAGAACATCCTGCTGGCGGCGACGGCGTTGGGCATGGGCGGCATCTGGATCAGCATTTACCCCAAGAAGAAGCACCAGCGATATGTCCGCGATCTGCTGGACATCCCCGAGGAGATCGGCGTGCTGTGTATTCTGGCCATGGGGCACCCGGCAAAGAAAAAGACAGCGAAAACCGAATACAAGTCAGGACGGGTCCACCAAGAGGAATGGTAGTCGGAGGCATCGGCCATCGTAAACAACAGCCGCAAACCGCGGCTGTTTCGTTTCATGTCTCCTCTTCCATATAACGTGCCTCGCGCAGGCAGTGTTGGCCAACCCAACCAGAAGGGTAGATCGGATGTTTGACAGCTTTGAAGGCGCAAAAAAGTTCGTCGCAGACCACGATATCAGGATGGTGGACTTTAAATACACCGACCTGTGGGGGCGCTGGCACCACGTGACGCTCCCGGCGAGCCAGTTCACCCCCACTCGCCTGGAAACGGGGGTGGGTTTTGACGCTTCCAGCGTGGGGCTCAAGCCGGTCAAGGCCGGCGATATGGTCGTCGTGCCTGACCTGTCCACCGGATTTGTGGATCCCTTTTGGAAAGCCCCCACCCTGAGTTTCATCTGTTCGGCCAAAGAGGCTGACACGCGGCTGGACTTTCCACGGGATCCACGCAACATCGCCCGCCGGGCCGAGGCATATCTCAACGAAGCGGGTTTGGCCGAGGAGAGCCGCTGGGGACCGGAGTTCGAGTTCTATATCTTTGACTCGGTGGCTTTCGAGAACGAGGTGCACCGGGTTGGCTACCGTCTCGATTCGTCCGAAGGGGTCTGGAATGGGCCTACCGGCGGCTTGGGCCACTATATTCCGATGCACGGTGGGTACCATGCCCATCCACCTCGAGATTCCCTCTACAATCTGCGTAGCGAGATGTGTCTGCACCTGGAAGCGATGGGTGTGCCCATCAAGTATCACCATCACGAGGTGGGCGGCCCGGGGCAGGTGGAGATCGAGACGCCGTTGATGGGCTTGCTAGAGGGCGCCGATGCCACCATGAAGGTCAAGTACGTGACCAAGATGACAGCGGCGGGCCACGATCAGACGGTGACCTTTATGCCCAAGCCCCTCTTTGGGGAGGCAGGCAATGGGATGCATTTCCACCAGATGTTGATGCAGGATGGCGTATCCCTCTTTTACGACCCCGAAGGGTATGCCGGGCTGAGCCAGATGGCTCTGTACTACATCGGCGGTCTGCTGAGCCATGGACCTGCGCTGCTGGCCTTCACCAATCCCAGTACCAACTCCTTCCGGCGGCTGGTGCCGGGCTACGAAGCGCCCGTCAACCTTTTCTTTTCGGTGGGGAACCGAAGCGCCGCCGTGCGCATCCCCATGTATGCCGGTTCCCCGACCCAACAACGCATCGAGTTCCGCCCGCCCGACGCCACGTGCAATGTTTACCTGGCCCTGGCGGCCCAGCTCATGGCAGGGCTGGACGGAATCGCCAATAGTATCGATCCTGCTGAGGCCGGTTTTGGCCCCTTTGATACCAATATCTTTGACTGGCCGCCGGAGGAACGGAAAAAGATCCGGGGCCTGCCGGCTTCGCTGGGCGACGCCCTGGAGGCGCTGGCGGCAGATCATGAATTCCTCCTGGCGGGCGACGTGATGGATGAGGAGTTCATAGCGGACTGGATCGACTACAAGATGACTCACGAGCACCTTGAGGTGCGCGACCGTCCCCACCCATATGAGATGGCTCTGTATTTTGATGTGTAGCTCGGATGGTGATGACCTGGGATGGGACAGGCTATGATGCGAATACTGGTCCGCGAGGGCGTCTGTAGCGGCTGCCGTGCCTGCGAGGTGGCCTGTGTGGCCCTGCACGAAGGCCGGTTCGGTACCGCCGCGACCCGCATCCACGTGGCCAAGATCGAGCCTTTGGGCGTGGACCAACCCCACGTCTGTCGCCTGTGCCGCCACGCGCCCTGCGTGGCGGCCTGTCCCACAGGTGCCTTGCACACAGATGGTCCGACGGAGGCTGTCCTCCTGGCCGCCGAGGAGTGTATCGGCTGTTCGGCCTGCGTGGATGCCTGTCCCTTTGGCGTGGCCACCCTGCATCCGGGGAGTGGCTTGGCCCTCATCTGCGATCTGTGCGATGGCGATCCGGCCTGTGTCAAGCGCTGCGCTACCGGCGCCATCGTCTACAAAGATACCGGGTCGGGGGCGAGGGGGCGGCGGGAGAGGTTGACCGTCCGGCCTGGCGGTAAGCCATGAATCTGATAGGGATAGCACAGAGGCACAGGGCGTAGATGTACGGCTATGGCGGAAACGTTCTGCGAATCGATCTGACGGGAGGCACTCTCCACCGGCATCCCACCGAAGAACATCTGGCCCGCGCCTACATCGGCGGGCGGGGACTCAATGTCAAACGCCTTTGGGACGAGCTTCCGGCCCATACCGGCGGCCTCTCGCCAGAAAACCTGCTAGTCTTTGGCCTGGGGCCGCTGGTGGGGACGACCTTCCCTGGAGGGGCACGGTTCAACGTCTCGGCCATGTCACCCCAGACCGGCATCCTGGGCGATTCGAACGCCGGCGGCTTTTTCGGCCCGGAGCTCAAGTACGCTGGCTACGATCAGATCGTCATCCACGGCCGGGCCGAGCAGCCGGTCTATCTCTGGATCTGCGACGATCTGGTCGAGGTGCGAGATGCTCGGGCATTCTGGGGTCTGGACGTATGGGACACCACGGCGGCCATCCAGCAGGAACTGGGCGACACCGGGATCCAGGTGGCAACTATCGGCCAGGGAGCGGAGAATGGGGTGCGTTTTGCCGGTGTGTTTGCCAATCTCGTCCGAGCTGCAGCCCGCACGGGGATGGGCACCGTCATGGCCTCCAAGAACCTCAAGGCGGTGGTCGTGCGCGGCACCGGGTCCTTTCCGGTGGCCGATATGGCCCGCTTCCAGGAGATCATCGAGCGGCTAGACAAGATCATCTACGGCCATCCCGAGTATGAGGTCCGCTACCGGCTGGGTACGACCAAACTGATCAATGCCCTCGATGGCATCGGCGGGTTGCCCACCCGGCACTTCCGGCGCGGCCGATTCGAAGAAGCCGCCGCTGTTAGCGGCGAGGTGATTGAAACCCTATACAAGGTCAAGAGCAAAGCCTGCTTTGCCTGTACCATCCCCTGCAGCCGCTTCCTGGTGGTAGATGATCCTCGCTTCCCCGATCTGCGCCTGGAGGGACCAGAGTTTGAGCCACTGGCTGGCTTCACGGCGCGCGTCGGCAACAGCGACCTGGCTTTGGGCCTGAAATGTGTCGATCTGGCCAACCGCTACGGCCTGGATGCCATAACCCTCAGCGAGGTGATAGCCTGGGCCATGGAGTGCTACGAGCGCGGTCTCGTCTCCCGCCAGCAGGCCGACGGGCTGGACTTGGCCTGGGGCAACGGTGAGACGATCCTGGCGCTGATCCACAAGGTGGCCCTCCGGGAAGGATTTGGCGACAGCCTGGCCGACGGCGTCGAAAAGGCAGCCGAGCGCCTGGGGCAGGGATCTGAAGAGTTCGCTCTCCACGGCAAGGGGCTGGAGCTGTTCCAGGCAGACGTGCGGAGCATCAAAGCATACGGTCTGGGCAACGCCGTGTCCAGCCGGGGGGCCGACCACCTGCGCTCGGAGCCGTGGTTCGAGTTTTCCAACGATCCGGAGGAGGGCATCCGCCGCTACGGCATCCCCGAGACGGCCTTCCGCCTGGAGTACAAGGGGAAGGGTCTGGTGGTCAAGCATTTTGAGGAGATGGCCGCCATCTCGGACGCCACTGGGGTGTGCAAGAACACCTACAATAACATGGAGGTTCTGGACTGGGATGGGACAGCCGACCTGCTCCAGGCGACCACCGGTTGGGACTTGACCGGCGAGGAGGTACGCCGGATTGGCGAGCGGATTGTGAATCTGGAGCGACTGTTCATCGCCCGCGAGGGCATCACCCGCCGCGACGACACGCTGCCCAAGCGCTTTCTGCAAGAGCCCATGCCCGAGGGCAGTGGCCCCAGTACCGGCTCGGTGTTGGAGCTGGAGCCCATGCTGGACGAGTACTATCGTGCCCGGGGGTGGGACGTGGCGACCGGCCTGCCGACCCCGAAAAAGCTGTCGGAATTGGGGCTTCAGGAGTCGTGACCTTGTACCCAGCGATGGCCGCAGATCTCAAGCACAGCAACATCCATGCCGCACAGGAGACGGGTCGATGTACGAGTTAAAGGTGGCTGTCACCAAGGTGATGGGGGCATGCACGGCGGATCCGCCCATGAAGCCGGGTGACTATTTCATGGTGCGGGACGGCGATATCAGGATCCCCGAGGGCGGCTACATCTGTATGTGGGCTTTGCAGAGCATCCTGCCACTCATCACCCCCAAAGAGCGGGAGATCGCCGAGCCCCAGGATCAGGACTGGATGTGGCGGGTGCACCATGCCCAGTGCCCAGATCCCAAGGGCCGGGTGGTTTTCAAGATCGAACGCGTGGGCGGGGTGGAAAAGGGGGTAGGTGAGCAGAGGGGCGAGGCAGCGGAGGGCGTTGAAGGTGGGGGAGGCAGCAGTAGCGGCCTGCACAACCTGCGGGTGGTGGTGCAAGAGGTCCGGGGCAAGTGTACCTCGGGGATGCAGCCCGGAGATCGCTTTTTCCTGCGCAGCGGGCGATTGTATGTCCCGGCAGATCAACATTTCTGTCTCTACGCGCTACACGCCGTTCTGCCGCTCCTTCCGGCCAAGCAGCGCCCCTTGGCGGATGGGGACTGGCTAAAGGCGGATAGCCAGGTCATCTGTCCAGACCCGGCCGGCAACGTGATCATGAGCATCGAGCATGATGTTTGATGTGGCCCGTCAGGCCTGGTGGGTTGAGCCTCGCTCACAGGCTGCGGGCCATTGCCCCGACTACGATGCCGCCGAGGGTTACCGCTCCTCACACGGTGGCGTGACCAGGGCGTGTGACATCGTGGGGTAAGCGTGGGCAAGCTGACGGCCAGCCGGGTGTTGTTCACGTCCGGAGAGTTTGCGTTTTCGGTCGTTTTCTGCTAACATTGAGGTTGTGGAGAAGGGGGAGAAGGCCGCCGGGCGGTCTGCTGCCCCTTTAGCTTATGTGCTTGGGGTTGGGCTAAAGGTTCTGGGTAGCTTTGGATCGGAGATAGTGAATGAACGCACAGGAAAGGGTCGTACTGTTGCGCCAGCGGCGCCAACGTCGCAAGCAGGCCAAGGGGGGTATCGCCAAGGTCCTGTTGCAGATCGCCGCTGGCCTGGTGGTCTTGGCGATGGTCAGTACCCTGCTGGCCATTCTAGGGGGCGTGGGAACGGTGGTGGGTGTGTATGGCTATTATGCCAAAGACCTGCCCGATCCCAACGAGATCGTCACCCGCCAGGAGCAATTCGAGACCACCAAGATCTACGATCGGACCGGCCAGGTGCTGCTCATGGAGGTCATAGACCCCCGGCGCGGCGACCGCACCATGCTGCCCCTGGAGCAAATCCCCGAGGATTTCCGCAACGCGACCATTGCCCTGGAGGACAAGACATTCTATAGCAACATAGGCATCGACCCGCAGGGCATCACCCGTGCATTTCTCCTGAACCTGCAGGGGGAGGGGGTTCAGGGCGGTAGCTCTATCACCGTGCAGTTGGTCAAGAACATCCTGATCCCTGAGGAGGAGCGCTACCAGATATCGTATGCCCGCAAGATCAAAGAGGCTATGCTGGCGCTGGAGATCTCGCGGCTCTATTCCAAGGATCAGATACTGGAGTGGTATCTGAATACCAACTACTATGGCAACTGGGCCATCGGCGTGGATGCGGCCGCACAGGTTTACTTTGGCAAGCACGCCCAGGAATTGAGCCTGGCCGAGAGTGCCATGTTGGCGCCCATCGTCCAGTACCCGGCGATGAACCCTATCGACAACCCCGACCATGCCAAGAGGCGACAAGAGATCGCCCTGGAGCGGATGGTTGAAGAGGGTTATATCACCCAGACCGAGGCGGACGCGGCCTATGCAGAGAACCTGAGCATTCATACATCGATGCTCAAGAGGTATGACATCCTGGCCCCGCACTTTTCGATGTACGTGCGCAAACAGCTAGAAGATCGGTTTGGAACGAACCTTCTGTACCGCGGGGGACTTAGGGTCTATACCACGGTGGACCTGGACATCAACCGCATCGCCGAGGAGGAGGCGCGAGCCCAGGTGGCCGCCTTGCAGGAGCAGGGCAAAGACGTCTCCAATGCGGCTGTGGTGGTCATGCGTGCCCGCACCGGTGAGATCCTGGGCATGGTGGGCAGCATTGATTACTGGAACGAAGAGATCGATGGCAACGTCAACGTGGCTGTGGCACCCCGGCAGCCAGGGTCGTCCTTCAAGCCCTTTAGCTATGTGACCTCCTTCCACCAGGGACACACAGCGGCTGAAATGGTCATGGACGTCCATACCTGCTTTGACGACTGGCCCAACCCGCCCTACTGCCCGGAGAACTATGACCGCAAGTACCATGGTCCCCAGAGCTTTCGCACCGCCCTGGCCCGGTCATACAACATCCCCGCTGTCAAGGTCTTGGA
>JASFHU010000143.1:0-8437 GCA_050123055.1 Anaerolineae bacterium | reverse complement strand
CCGCGCCCTGCTGGTGTATGGCTCGCGAGCCAGGGGTGACGCCGCACCCGACTCGGATCTGGACCTGTTCATCGAGTTGGAGGAGGTCACGCCCGAGATCCGCGAGCGGATCAGCGAGATTGCCTGGGAGGTGGGCTTTGAGCTGGACCGGGTAATATCGACGGTGGTAGCCACTCGTGACGACCTGGATCATGGAGCCATGGGCGCCAATCCCCTGCTCCTGAACGTCGAACGGGAGGGGGTGGAGCCGTGAAGCCCGAACAGCTTGAGGCGCTGCTCCAGTACCGGATGGAGCAGGCGCACGAATCCCTACGGGAGGCCGAGATCCTGCTTGGCGAGTCGGCGCTGCGGGGTACTGTCAACCGCGCCTACTATGCTATGTTCTATGCCCTGCTGGCCCTGCTGGCGACGAAGCAACTTGGGACGTCAAAGCACAGCGGGGCCATCTCCCTTTTCGACCGCGAGTTCGTCAAGGCCGGCCTATTCCCGCGCGAGCTGTCGCGTGCCCTGCACCTGGCCTTCGAGCGCCGCCAGAGATATGACTATGGCGAGATGGTACCCCTCAGCGAGGAGGTGGCTGAGGACACGTTGGTGGATGCCCAAACCTTTGTGGCTAGGATCGAAGCATACCTGCACGCGAGCGGCCAGCTTGCGGATGCTCAGCAAGAGGGTGAGTGAGGGGTGGCGCGCACGCTTGGCATCATGGTCTCAGGGCAGGGTTGCGGTCTTTTGCAGCCTGATGTGAAAGGTGGTATAATGCCCCTGTCCGCTACGAGAGACAAGCCTCGCGGCTCCAACCCGGCTGCAGGCTGGGCCCTGGCCCGAGGCGGTGACCCCGGCGTGGTGCGGGCGCCAAGGCAAGGAGTGCATGGTCCACCAGCCCGTCCTGTGCATGGGATGGGTTTCTCGTTTACCAACTCTCTACCAAGCTGGCAGCCTACTGGAAGGCTGTTGAGAGAAAGCTGGGCACCATCTGAAGAGAGGCCATAGTGACCCGGAACGAGCCCCGGCGCGGCGAGGTGCTGGTGGCCATCATGAACAACCAACGCGACTTTGGCCTCCTGCGCGAGGAGCTCTGGTACCGCGTGCCCGTGGACACCGCGCCCAGGCGCTGGCCGCCCAGGTGGCTGGCATTCTACCAGACCAAGATCTTTGGCGACGAAGCCTTTGCCGTCCACTACTATGGCCGCGTTCGCAGCATCCGCGTCGTCCGCAGGCACGAGCTGTTCCCCCAGGAACCACCCAACCCCAAGTCGGATCGGCGCTACTACCAGGTCCACCTGCAGAGCTTGGAGCGGTGGGAGTATCCCATCTTCAGCCGACGCCGACGCCGCATCGTCTTCATCCCCACAACCTGGCCCAAGTTCGCCAATGCCGTCGAGATCAACGATCTGTGGGATGAGAGCCCACTGGAGGATCGGCTTTGGGCTGAACTGAAACGCGTGGCGATTTGGGCGGAGCGGCAATGGCCGCACCCGGTTGGCCGGGCCTGGTATTTCCTGGACTTTGCCTTGTTCTGTACCGGGGGCAAGATCGACGTCGAGACCGATGGGGACACCTGGCACGCCGCTCCCAAGCGCATCCCGGAGGACAACCGCCGCGACAACGATCTCGAGGTGAGCGGCTGGCACGTGCTGCGCTTCAACGGCCAGCAGATCCGCGAATCGATGAGCGAGTACTGTGTCCCCAAGATCACAGAGATGATCAATCGCCTGGATGGCCTGAAGGAGGATCGCTTGGTGCCCCGCGCGTTCCACAGTGGTTCTGAGGGCATCGCCCAGCAGTTGACCCTCTTTGATGGAGGCGCAGAGTACGACGCAGACGAGGATGATGAATAGAGCTGTGCCCAGTCACTCAGTGGGGCGTGGGCTGGGGTTTTGGATCACGAAACACACGAAAGGGCGCGAAAAGCGCGAAAGGCTTTCATGCGTACCGTGGCCTTTCGCAACTTTCGCGATCCAAGCCGCCTATGACCGGCAGCTCTGAAAGCGAGGTGCGGTGAGCAGCTACCAGTACTATGAGTTCCAGGCCATCGACCGGCTGTTGACGGCGGAGGAGCAGCAGGCGGTGGCCCGGCTCTCCAGCCGCGTGGCGCCCCATTCACGGCAGGCGGTGTTTGTCTACCATTGGGGCCGTTTTCCGGCCAAGCCCCGCCAGATCCTGCTACGGTACTTTGACGTGCTGTTCTATACGTCGAGCTGGGGCAGCCGGCAGATCATGTTCCGCTTTCCCCAGGAGGCAATAGAACTCGAAAGCGCGAGGGCCTACTGCGAGCCGCTCATCGTCGAGGACTATATCTCGTTCTCCACCGAGGCTGGATACAGTCTGTTGAACGTGGAGTTTCACGAGGAGGGGGGCGGCGAGTGGAGCGGGGACACCGGCAGCCTGTCGGCGATGCTTGGCCTGCGAGACGACATCGTGCGCGGCGACTATCGGGCGCTAACCCTGGCCTGGCTCAAGGTGCTGGAGGTGGAGGATCTGCTCGACACGGTCCGCGAGCCGCCGGTGCCGCCGGGGCTGAAGGCGCTGTCGCCGGCGCTGCGCCTCTTGGTCGACTTTTTGGGGATTGACGAGACGCTGCTCCAGGTCGCCGCCGAGGCAAGCGGCGAGCTGCAGGTGCCGCCTGCGGACTGGCTGCAGGGCGCGGTGACCCGGCTTGGCGAGGAGGAGCGTAACGCCTTCCTGCTGCGCCTTGCCCGAGGTGAGCCCCATCTCTCGGCTGCCTTGAACCGGAAACTGCGGGCGATCGCACCCTGGCCGGGAGCAGAGCCGGCTCCGCAGCGGACGGTAGGTGAGCTGCAGTGGGCGGCGGAGAGGCGACGGGCCGCCGTGGCCGAAGCCAGGTGAAATCTATCAGGAAGGTTGCAGAGAGCAGGACAACAGCTAACCAATGGCCAAGAAGAAGCAGTACTACGTGGTGATACACGGGCGCCAACCAGGGCTCTATAACCGATGGTTCGGGGAGGACGGAGCAGCAGAGCAGGTGGACGGCTTTGCGGACGCTGTCTACAAGGGGTTCTACACGCTACAGGAGGCCGCTGAATGGCTACACGAGCTTCACGCCGAGACGATACCAGGGCTGGCACCCGAACTGGTAGACCTCCTGGATCTGCAATCCGAGCAGCCGCAACGTGAAGACCCGGAAGAACTGCTCAAGGCCGGCAAGGTCCTCAGCTATACCGATGGCTGTGCTATCGACAACCCTGGCCCCGGTGGCTATGGGGTGCTCCTGTGCTACAAGGAGCATAGGAGAGAACTTTCCGGCGGCTTTCGCTGGACGACCAACAATCGCATGGAACTGCTGGCCTGCATCGAAGGCTTGAAGGCCCTGAAACGCAGGTGCTCAGTGGTCCTTTATAGCGACTCCAGGTATGTCGTCAACGGCATGACCAAAGGCTGGGCCCAGCGGTGGCAAGCCAAGGGCTGGAAGCTGGCGAGTGATCAAGATGTGAAGAATGCCGACCTGTGGGGGCAACTGGTTGGGCTGTGCCAGCAACACTACGTTGAGTTTCGGTGGGTCAGGGGGCATAGCGGCAATCCGAACAACGAGCGCTGCGATCAATTGGCGATGACAGCGGCACGGGAGCAAGACCTCGCCGTTGACGTGGCTTACGAAGCAATTCAGTAGGAGAGTAACTGAAGGCAAGGAGAAGTGGAGATGGCCAAAAGAAGGCGGGCAAAAGATGTCCCGATCTACCAGCTCAAGGTGACGCTAAAGGACACCAAGCCACCCATCTGGCGGCGGCTCCTGGTCCGCAGCGACACGACCCTGGGCGATCTGCACACGATCATCCAGGCGGCCATGGGCTGGTGGAACTATCACCTCCACCAGTTCATTGTGGGCGAGACCTACTATGGCGAACCCCACCCGGACTATTTCGATTACCTGGAGATGCTCGATGAACGGGGCGTCACCTTGGGCCAGGTCGCGCCCAGTGAGGGCGACAAGTTCGACTATGAATACGACTTTGGCGATGGCTGGGAGCACCGCGTGCTGGTGGAAAAGATTGCGCCGCCGGAGCCGGGACGGTCCTATCCTGTGTGCATCAGGGGCCGGCGGGCCTGCCCGCCCGAGGACGTGGGCGGCACGTGGGGGTATGTCGATTTCCTCGACGCCATCCGGGATCCCGAGCACCCCGAGCACGAGAGCTACCTGGAGTGGATCGGCGGCGAGTTTGATCCCGAAGCCTTTGACCTGGACGAGGTGAACGACGCCTTGAGCGAGCTGCGGTAGCCGCGGGTCGGGACCCGGCGGCGGTCGGGAGACCTGGCCGAACAAGAGATTGCCTGGATGAGGTGAGCGACGCCTTGAGCGAGCTGCGGTAGCTGCAGGCCGGGACCCGGCGGCGGTCGGGAGACCTGGCCGAACAAGAGATTGCCTGGATGAGGTGAGCGACGCCTTGAGCGAGCTGCGGTAGGCAAAGGTCAGGACCCGGCGGCGGTCGGGAGACCTTGCCCAACAGGCCAGGGGTATAGGGGGATGGATGATCTGAAGCCATCCGAGCACGAGTTTCTAAACCGACGGCTGGCTATTGTCGAAGGCTGGCTGGCAGATCCGGATCGCGCCTTTGTCTCCGCGGTCCGCGGCCGGGTTTTCCGCCAGAGCAGGCCATCCAGCCGGCAGAGTCTCACCTACAAGCGCGAGCTGCGGTTGCTCCACAAACTGCTGGCACGCACCAGGGAGGGCCAGGTTTTGACCACGCTGAAAGCCTGGCGTGTCCAGTTAGGGGGATTCCTGAGCGAGCACCGCCAGCGATACAAGGAGATGCAGGACACCTACGATGCCTGGTGGCGGTTGCCGTGGGACGAACGCCGGGCCGTACGCAGACCCCCCAGGCCACCTTCGGCCCGATATATCGACCACGATGGCGCGCCCTGGATCATCGATGATCGCTTTCTAGCTTTGCTCGATGACCTGCTTGAGCGCCTGCAGAAGTGGCTTGATGGGGCATAAGAACCCAGAGTGGTGATGGCCCGCCCGTGAGGTGGTGCTGGAAGCACGCTGTCCTCGAGCCACATTGATCTAGTATAGCCCTCTTCCCAGTACCCACATCCCCTGGGAAGCGAAAAACGTGGTTCTGTGCGTCTCAACCTGGTTTTTGACATGTTTGGCGTTTCGGGGTATCCTTTTGGCCTGGGGGACGTGGCTGCCGAGGTAACCGGCACTCCGCCTGCCCCAAAATCGCAGAGAAGGAGACTGTATCATGGAATACGAAGGATACTGCGTCAAATGCCGTACAAAGCGCACAGTTAAGGATGGTACCGTCCACGAGGCGGCCAACGGTCGCCGGATGGCCAAGGGCCCATGCCCGGAGTGCGGGACAACGGTGACTCGCTTCCTGCCCAGCAAGAAAGAAGAATAGATAGAGAACAAGAACATAATTTCCATAGCTCACTAGAGAACCTGGCAGGCCTGTCGAGATAGACGCTGACTGTCTACCGCAAGCCCGATAGGTCTCCAGGCCCGAGCAACGGCAAGCTGCTGTCAGATGACCATGTGCGTCGCCCGACAGCAGCTTGTTGCGTTTTCGGGAATGAATTGTCTGGCGTGCGGGTTTGGTGGCAACCGGTTTGCAGAGGTCTCTGCGAGCGTAGCAGGCT
Organism: Anaerolineae bacterium; assembly: GCA_050123055.1. Classification (GTDB taxonomy): domain Bacteria; phylum Chloroflexota; class Anaerolineae; order JAAYZQ01; family JAAYZQ01; genus JASFHU01. The sequence goes on along the minus strand of JASFHU010000143.1, from coordinate 2,836 downwards.
CGTTTTCCTTGCCACCAACACCATGTTATAATGTAGCTTGTGTTGCAGATTCCTGAAATCCTGCCAGATTGACGAGAGGGTGCATCGTGACTTCTAAGAGCAAGCGAATCCTTCTGATCGTAGTTGCAGCCATCCTGTTGCTCCTGCTGGCCGCCGCGGCGGGGACCTATTGGGCAACGGGACCGGCGGTGCAGTGTGCGCTTCCCACAGACGCAGCGGCCACAGAGGGTTGGTCGGCCCGGACTTTGATCTCGGGCGGCATTGAGCGCTGCTACTACCTGTACATCCCGCCCGGGCTCGATCCCGCCCAGCCAGCGCCGGTCGTGCTGAGCTTCCACGGCTTCCTGTCCAATCCCGACAGCCACGCTCTGATCTCTGGCTGGCACGCGCTGGCCCGCGAGGAGGGCTTTCTGGTGGTTTACCCCCAGGGTACCCAATTCCCGCAGCGGTGGAACGCGGGCTCCACCTGGGGGGACTCGGACGTCGACGACGTGCAGTTCTTCCGTGATATGCTCGACCACCTGTCCACGCTGGCGGCGGTGGACAGGTCGAGGGTCTATGTAAACGGGTTCTCCAATGGCGGCGGCATGACAGTACGCATCGGCTGCGAGGCCGCCGACCTGGTGGCTGCCATAGGCTTGGTGGCGGGCGCCGTCGTCGAGATGGAGGGCTGCGACCCTTCGCGTCCCCTGCCGGTGATGGCCTTTCACGGCACGGCGGATCCCATCGTGCCCTATGAGGGCGGGGTGATGACAGGCTGGCTGCTGCGTTGGGCGGCCGGAGTGACCGATGCACCCACCTACTTTGTGGGCGCCGAGGACTGGGTCGCCACCTGGGCGGCGGGCAACGGCTGCGACCCAGAGCCCGAGACCATCCCACAGCAGGGGGATGTGCGCGGTGTGCGCTATACCGGCTGCGCAGGTGGCGCCGAGAGCGCCGACGTGGTCCTTTACACTATCGAGGACGGTGGGCACACCTGGCCGGGTGGCTGGCCGATCCCTGGCGTAGGCAAGACGAGCAACGACATCGATGCAACTCGGGAGCTATGGAAATTTTACCAGGCAACCAGGTTGGACAAATAGGGAGGGCCTGACGAGTGGCCAGAGAATACCTTTCCAACGTCGATAGCACGATGTTGCATCTGGAAGAGCCTGCCAACCGCATGGTGATGACAGCCGTCATGGTCTTTGAGGCGCCCATCGACTTTGAGCGCCTGAAGGCCACGATCGAGACCCGTCTCCTGAGCATGCGACGCTTCCGGCAGCGGCTGGTCTGGTCACGGCTAGGCGTGGGCAAGCCATACTGGGAGGATGACCCCGAGTTCGATATCAACTACCACCTCCAGCGGGCCATCCTGCCACCGCCCGGTGACCAGGCGGCCCTGCAGGACGTCGTCAGCCTGCTGGCCAGCACCCCGCTCGATCACGCCAGGCCGCTGTGGCAGTGCCATCTGATCGAGAATTACGACCAATGCTGCGCCTTTGTGATACGGGTCCATCACTGTATCGGCGATGGGATGGCCATGCTGAACGTGATCTTTACCCTGACCGACTCCGATCGCGATGCGCCCTGGCCCACCGTGCAACCAGAAAGCCTGGGAGGTCGCAGGGAGTCGAGGGGAGTGATCCTGCGACCCTCACGCTCGCGGCGCAGGGCCCGCCGGCAGGCCGCCCAAAAGATGTTTCAGGAGGGGTTCGACATGCTCGCCGAACCCTCGCACTTTCGGGAACTGGGAACAAAGGGCAGGGATGCCGCGGCTGACCTGGCCAGGTTCCTCCTACTGCCGCCCGACCCCGAAACAGTTATGCGAGGTGAGTTGGGCAAAACCAAAAGGGCTGCCTGGTCGATGGGTGTCCCGCTTGAAGAGGTCAAGGTCATCCGGCACATCCTGGGGGGCACCCTCAACGACGTGTTGTTGGCAGTCATCACCGGGGCCCTGCGGCGCTACCTCGAGAGCCACGGTGAACCGGTTGATGCCCTCACCATGCGGGCGGTTATCCCGGTGAACGTGCGGCCAGCGGACAAAGCGGCAGAGCTGAGCAATTACGTGGGCGCGGTCTTTCTCTCCCTCCCCGTTGCCATCTCTGATCCGCTTTGCCGCCTGAACGAGCTCAAGCGGCGGATGAATCTTCGCAAAGATTCGTACGAAGCGCCGGTCTTTGGTTTTCTGCTTGGTGTTCTGGGGCCGACCCCAGCCAAGGTTGCGAACACGCTGGTCAATGTCTACTCCACCAGGGCGACGGCGGTCATGACCAACGTGAAGGGTCCCCAGGAACAACTGTACCTGGCCGGGGCGCCCCTGGCCGCGCTGCTGCCCTGGGCGCCGCCGACGGGCCGCATCGGGGTTGCGGTGAGCATCCTCAGCTACGCCGGCCACGTCCAGGTGGGCGTCCTCACCGACGAGGGCTTGGTGCCCGACCCGGAGACGATCGTCGCCGCCTTCCACGACGAGTACGAGGAACTGGTGGCCCATGCCCACGCAGCAAGGGCCCGGGCCTCAAAGGACCCGTGAAACCGCGTCCAATTGGGCCATCTCTCCGTCAGACAGCCTGAAGGCCATCGCCGAGGCGCTGTCCCTGGCCTGCAACGCTTTGGAAGCGCCCGGGATGGCCACGACCGTCTCACCCTGAAAGTTGACCAGCCAGTTGGGCGCGACCAGGGCAGGTGTGACGCCGCGCTCCGTGGCAATCCGATCCAGGACCTCAATCACGGGCTGGCTACGTTCCATGTCGCGCTGTAGCATCATCCTCCGGGTAAAGGGCACCTGCCCTCGATCTCTGTCTGCCCCAGACGTCGCTTCGGCATGGCTAGATTGGTTGACATCATTCCACCCCGC
>JASFHU010000142.1:0-8453 GCA_050123055.1 Anaerolineae bacterium | reverse complement strand
TGCCGGGACTGCATACTCTGGCGCATTGGCAACCAACCCCGTGCCATACTCGGTGAACATGGCTGTTCCGGCCACGTACAGGGTACCTTCTGCTCCGCCCGAGACGGCCAGAGAGCCATCTGCCGAGGCTTGCCGGGGAAGGAAATCGTCGGCCCCGACAAGAATGTCCAGCACAACTTCGCCCAGAAGCGTGAACTTGGACCCAAGCTGCACGATCTCCATTTCCACTGCCGACACACCGCCCTTCAGATGGTAGACCGGGTGTCCATCAAGCGTTTCCTCTCCCACAAACTCCAGGTTCGGGATATCGGCTGGCTCAAACTCGACAAAATCCAGCAGGGATACCGGCGGTACCGGTTGCACGTTCGACACCGTCTCGCCCGTTCCCGGCTCAGGGGCAGCCAAGATCCTGCTGATCAGGACCGTGTCCCTCTCCAACTTGTTCCACAGGATATCCATCGACAGCCTGCCTTCCAGCCGGTCCGGTGCCGAAAAGTCGCCGGCGTACGTAACCGGGAGGTCCATGGTCAGGCCCTTGTAGGACATCGTCATGACCCCGATCATCTCAACGTGCCACGAGCCTATTCCTTCCATGGCATCGATGGAGGCTGCCAGGATCGATTGGGCCGATGGAGGCAGTGTTGCCTGGCCGGCTTCCGGCATGTCGATGGCCGTGCTCGTCAGTGGGACGGGTGTGTCTGTCGGCGGGATGGGCGTGTTGGTTGGCGGTGGGACTGGGGTAGCGCTCGGTGCCAGCAAGGCCGATGCCCCGCTGCAGGCGCCGAGACCCATCGCCAGCAACAGCGCCAGTACAATGAGCGTCCCAGTGCGGTGTGTCACTTTCTGCATCTTTTCCTCCTCTTTGTGAAGGACAGTCGCAGTATCTTTCTGTGGTGAGGGGCAGGCCGGACCAACTAGACAGATCTCCGAATGCATCAGTCCGGCAATCGTCTGTGTCCCCAGTATATCATCTAGCTCGGCGCCTGTCAAGCATCTGAGAGCGAACATTTCGCTGCCTCGTATCTGATGGCTCTACTCCCTTGCCCTACTCCCCTCTTCCTACTTTTCCAGCGCGAATGCGAGACCTTTTCCGGGGCTTTTTGTCTTAACCACAGGATCCACACGTTGGCCAGAACCGTGGTTCGATGGGAGTAGACAAATTGTTCCTTGTCGCGGCACGACCCGCGTGGTTCTTCGGCGGGGGCCCCCACCGGCCTGTTGAATTGCGGAGCTGCAGAGGGAGGAAATTGCTGAGGGGATGACTATGCGCGGGTCTATGAATACCCGATTGTCACCAAGGACGGTTCAGTCGAGTCCGGCACTCTTTGTGAGGGAGAGGATGGGCAGCACCCTTGCCAACCCGACGTGCCTTTTCAGGGTTGTTCGAAGGCGGCCTGCAGGACCTGAATCGCCCCATCCATGTCGCTGGCGTCGATGAGGCAGGACAGGCTAGAGATGGAAGTACTGATGGCCAGGATGTTGATCCCGGCTGAGGCCAGGGCCGAGAACATCACGCCCGAGACGCCCGCTCGTTCCCCAAAGTGGGGACCAAAGACCGAGACCACGCCTACTTCCCGGTCATAGATGACCTCTTTTGCCCCCACCGTTTCCTTGACTGACTCCAATACCTCCAGGGCGTCCGGCAGGCAGTCTTGGCGCACGCAGAGAACAATGTTGTCCAGATCGTTGAGATCGATGTTGTGTACGATGAAAGGGCAGTTGATGCCCCTGCTACCCAGGGCACTAAAGATCATGCCCGCTACGCCTGGGCGATCGGGGATCGACATGACGCCGATCTTGGCCAGATTCCGCTTCTGGATGATGCCTCCGATCTTGAACTTGAGTCCTTCCATCTACCGCTTCCCTTCTAGACTACCCTGCCCCTACCCGCGCTTTCTCAGCTTCTGGGAAGGCACACGTTGACCGTGGTTCCCTTGCCCACCGTGCTCTCAACGGAAATCTGCCCACCATGCTGGTCGATCACATCTTTGGCAATGACGAGCCCCAGGCCCGTTCCCTCCACCTCCATGGCTTTTGCATTCTTGGCCCGGTAAAACTCGGTAAAGATGCGTGGCATGGCCTCCTCTGGAATACCGATGCCTGTATCAGAGACCGCCAGCCTGATCTGCTCAACCTCCCGCCAGACCTTGACCTTCACCGAGCCACCTTCGGGCGTGTACTTGACTGCGTTGCTCACCAGATTCATGATCACCCGTTCCAGGCCATCTTCGAACCCGGCCAAAACAAGGGGCTCCTCCGCCATTTCTACCTTGTAGGCGATTCCCTTCTCCTCGGCCCTGGTCTGCAAGAGCTCGGTGGTCTTGGCAATGATGTCGCTCAAGTTTACCAACTCTTTCTCGCTCCTCAGCATCTCCATCTTGCCCGCGGCCAGCTCCAGGAGGTCGCCAACCATGCTCAGCAGGACCGAGATGCGGCGTTGCGAACGCTCGACAAGATCCTGCTGTTTTTCGGTGAGCGGCCCAACCACCCCTAGCTCAAGGAGTCTCAGCATACTCTGCACGGCGGAAAGGGGCGAGCGAAACTCGTGGGTAACCATCCGCACAAAATCGGACTTGGCCCTGTCGGCCTCTGCCAGAGCCTCGTAGACCCTGGCGTTGTCGATCGCCGTGGCCCCGGAGCTGGCCAACGCTGACAGGAACTCGGCGTCGCTGCCGACAAACTGATCTGCGTTGCCACTGTAGACGCAGATCACGCCCTCGGCCCTGCCCCTGATGGAGAGCGGCACGCAGAGGATTGAAGCGATCCCTTCAGCCCTGAGGGCCTCGGGATACAGGATTCGTTCGTCCCGGGAGGTATCGGCGACGATGGTCGGTTGTCCCGAAGAGAGGGTCTCGGTGATATAGTGAATCTTTTCGATGTAGGCGCGTCTGGTGCTCAGAAACGCTTCGCTCAGACCGGAAGCAGCCACAGTATCCATAAGGGGGCTACCTTCACCGGCCAGCATAATGGCGCAGGCCTTGACCTGCATGGCCTCGGCCGCGCTCTGGGTGATGACTTGCAATACCTGTTCCAGACGGAGGGTCGATCCGGCTGCCCGGGTCACATTGTACAGGGTCTGAATGAGTAGGTAGGCTTCAGACAGTTGCTGCTGCAGGCGCAAGAGTTCCTCATCTCTTTGCCGGAGGCTCCTGGTCAGCGTGGTCGTCAAGTAGACAGACATATAGAGGCTGGCGGTGAAAAAAAAGAGCACGCCGGCCACATACGCGCCATTCAGTTGAAGGGGATCCGCGACAAAGCCCAGTGATGCGGCAGGAATCAAGCCTGCATACTCTAGTAAGGCCAACCCTCCCACCGCCAGGGCCGCGACCGTAGCAAAGGAATAGCAGGCCCGGGGTGAGAGCAGGATGGAGGCGATGATCAGGTGAAAGACGAAAAAGAACAGCAGGGGGCTGGTAACTCCCCCGGTAAAGTGAACCAGCAGGATCATGGCTAGCCAGTCCAGGCTGAGCTGAACCTTAACAAAACGGTCGAATCTGGCTGCTTCGGAAGCGCCTTCCTGCTCTAGCCCGCGCCAATAGAATCGTAACAAGCTGTCATAGTCAAAACCTGATGCGCGCCGGGGAAAGGCGAATCGCCGATCCAGGTAGATACGCATCGCGGCATTGTACACCAGCATGCACAGGCCGATGGCGTAGAGCGGCAAGGTCTCTATAGGGATGTTGAGGAGGGAACTGACGATCCAGGTGCCGAGCAAGACGCCGATGGCGGCTAACCATCTCAGCCGTATCTCCAGGATGCCAATGGATGCGAAGCCACGAAGCCGGACTTGCCGGGCAAGCTGTCCATCCAGCTCCTGGCCAACCTGCATGCTGGATAGCAGGACACCGTCTTCTACCATCGACCCTTTTCCCTCAGAGGCCATCGAAGTGGCTTCTGACTATGCTGTGTGCCTGACGGAGCCGCAATATGATCCAAACACAGCGACGGGCCATGCCGCCCGTCGCTGACGGTGTGATACCAGCCCCATCTTGTGGGCCGGTGGCGTACGTAGCCGAGATCAGAAACCCGAGCCCAGGTCGCCCTGCGCTCTCTGACTGCCTACTGGTCGTTGAAGCCGCCGCGCGGGGCAGACTGCAGCCGGCGCCCGACCGGGCAGCGGGTGCCTGGCCCAGGCGCCGGACCGACCTTATTGAGCGGCCTTCTTTTGCTCCAGGAGTCCCTCTATCTTTTGGACCAGGGTGCCCGGTTCTACCGGCTTTTCGACAAAGTCGTCGACGGGCAGATAATCCTCCTCAGGCCCAAAACGCAGCGGCGTGGTGCTGTGGATGGCGGTCAGCATCAGAATCGGGATGTCGCGATAGGCGGCGTACTCCGATTCAGGATCTGGACTGCGCAAGGCGAGGGATATCTGGAACCCCTCGGTGGTATAGTCCATCATCACGTCCAACACGATCAGGTCGGGCTCGACCTCTTTGACCTTTGCCAGGCCTTCCGCACCGCCGGCAGCGCTAAAGACCTCGTAGCCGCTGGCCTCGAGGGTCAGCCGGATCACTTCTACCAAATCTGGGTCATCGTCGACGACCAAGATCTTTTCGTTCGCCATAGTTTCCTTCCTCCTATCGGGATGGTGAGTAGATGTCGCAGACGTTGCTCGCGGTTAGGCTCGAGTTTGTGGCTCGCTGCTGAAATCACCCACGGGCAAACTTGTTTGCTCGAGTTCGTCCAGAATGCAGTTCGTTATCTCCGGGATTGCGGCTTCCACCTGAGGGCTCAGCTCGGTCTCCCAGTCTAGCTTGGCCGGCTGCACGCCATAGATGATGACCTCACCTGGCAATACCCCCAGGGCCTGGGCCAGCAGCAGGGCGTCACGCAGACCTGCGGCATGTATGGACATTGGCTCATGGACGTCCAGCAGGCGGGTCTCATCCAGTGAAAAGCGCCTGAATTGCCCCTGTGCCAGGCCCAGATTGGCGGCATCGACCAGGATCACCCGTTGCCAGCCCTCGATCAGGTTTACCAGTTCCAGTCCCTGGGTGCCGCCATCGACTACCTCAACGCCGACTGGCAGTTCCCTGGCGGCCAACAACTCGACTACACGTATCCCCACGCCGTCGTCACCCCGCAGGGGGTTGCCCAGTCCGACAATGAGGGTGTCCTGTGTCGGCGCGTCGAATGTTACGCTCTCGCTTGGGACCAAGTGCCTAGCCATACTAAGTGACACTCGTGCTTTCCCTCATTCTGCCCGGAACCCGCTGGCTCACGTTCGTTGATCCTAGACAAACTCTACGTCAAGCAGGTGCGTCGAACAGGAGATGCAAGGGTCATAGGCCCGCACCAGCATCTCCATCGTGTGCCGGACCTTTTCCTGGGGCTGATCCACGATCTGCGGTACCAGGGCGCGCATGTCGGCCTCGATGTTGGCATGGTTCTGGTTGGTGGGAATGATGCAGTTGGCGCCCTGAATGAGTCCCTCATCGTCGATGACATAGTTGTGGAAGAGGATTCCGCGCGGCACGTCGCAGGAGCCAACACCCTCGCCACCCTTGCCCTGGAACTCGTAAAGCGGTTCTTCCTTGATACCCCGGTCCACCAGCTCGTCGATCAACCCGATGCTGTCCTCGATACAGTGCACCATCTCGATGGCCTGAGCGCCGGAGTTGAGGAATGAATTGGTGACGATGGGCTTCATGCCCAGTTCCTCGGCGGCAGCCTTAGCCTTGGGGTGCAGTTGCTCGTAGTTGTTGTTGAAGCGGGCCAGCGCGCCAACCATGTAGGTTTCGCGGTTGTGCTTGGTCCACTTGGCCGTTGAGTGAGGCACCAGGTACTCGTTGGTTACCTTGCGGTATTCGGACAGCGGGTAGGTAAAGCCGTCGGTGGTGGCGATCCGGCCATCGATGAAGGCGTACTCGTCGTCCTTTTGAAGCGAGACGTACTCGGTCTCACGCTCGAACTGCGGCCAGGGCAGTGTCTTGGCCAGGGCTATCGTCTCGTCCATGTCATCGCGGGCGGCGACGAGGCGTTCCCTCATGGCGAGCAGTTCCTTCTCCGTTGGCAGGTGGTTAAAACCGCCAACTGCCATGGCGATGGGGTGGGTGTGCCTCCCGGCGATCATGGCGCACAGGTCGCCGGCCAGCTTTTTGATGCGCAGCGCACGCTGGACCACCTCTGGGTGAGATGCCGCCAGGGGCAAGACGCTGCCTACCCCGAGAAAGTCGGGGGCGACGAGCATGTATACGTGGAGCACGTGGCTGTCGAGCATCTCGCCATGGAACAACAGCTTGCGCAGCAATTCGGTCTGCTCCGAGACTTTGACCCCCAGGGCGTCCTCGGTAGCGCGCAGTGAGGCCGTGGCGTGTCCGATGGAGCAGATGCCGCAGATGCGCGAAGTAATGTGCGATGCCTCGTAATAGGGTCGCCCACGCAAAAAGGCCTCAAAGAAGCGAGGGGCTTCGACGATCTGCCATTCACACTTGACCAGCTCGCCGTTTTCGACGTCCACGACGATATTGCCGTGCCCTTCCACGCGGGTCACATGATGTACATTGACGTTCACATTGGTCATTTTATTCTCCTCAGCCTCAGACCTAGCCCTCAACCTCAATCTGTGCCGGGTCGTAGGCGTTAAACATCGTCATGGCGGACATGAGCTGTTCGACGGTCAGACCGGCATCCTTGAGGACATCTTTCATCGCATTCTCGTTGGGATTGGGGATCAGACCCCGGCAGCCCTCGCAGCTTGTACCATAGGTGGGGCAGATGGCATCGCAGCCGGCGCGCGTGATCGGTCCCAGGCATACGCCCCCCTTGTCGAACAGGCAGACGTTTTCTTTGAGCTTGCACTCGACGCACACCGGATAGTCGGGGATGGCGGGCGCCTTGCCCAGCAGCACCTGCTTCACTACTTCGAGAAACTCGAAGCGATCGATGGGGCAACCGGGAATGGTTGCATCGACCTGGATGACAGCGCTGATAGGCCGGGCTGGATAGGTGTCGTACCAATCCCACTTTTCGCCATAGACGTATTCGCGTACGTCACGCAGCGACGGCTGGATGTTCTTCAGAGCGTTGACGCCGGCGGTGTGCGCGCAGGAGCCCAGGGCAACGACGATGGCCGCTTGCTCCCGGATCTGTTTGAGGCGCTCCTCATCTTCCTTCCGCGTGCAAGAACCTTCGATAAAGGCCACCACATAGTCTTCACCCTTCTCGGTCATTGCTTCGCGGAACTGGACAATCTCCACGGCATTGACTAGCTCCAGGTGGGTCTGCAAGGCGTCTACAACGGTGAGCTGGCAGCCTTCGCAGCAGGCAAAGTCAAAAAACGCAACCTTTGGCTTTCCGTTCTCGCCCATTACAGCGCTTCCTCCAATCCCTTGATGTCAGCATAGCGAAAGACCGGCCCGTCCTGGCAGCAGTATAGCTCGTTGATCTGGCAGTGGCCGCACTTGCCCACGCCGCACTTCATGCGGCGCTCCAGCGACAGGTAGATCTGCGTCTCGGGAATTCCCTTGCCCAGCAACTCCATCAGCACAAAGCGGTACATGATGGGCGGACCAACGACGGTGGCCACGGTGTTGCGCGGGTTGATGGTGATCTTGGGGAACAGAGTGGTGATGACGCCAATGTTCCCTTGCCAGGTCTCGTCGCCCCGGTCGACGGTCATGTGGAACTCTACGTCGTCCCGGCCGGCCCACTCAGCCAACTCGTCCCGGAACAGGATACGGCTGGGCTCGTTGGTCCCGTAGAGAATGATCACACGCCCGAAAAAGCCTCGCTCGTCCAATACCTGGTTGATGAGCGAGCGCAGCGGTGGCAGCCCCAGGCCACCGGCGACGAATAGCACGTCGCGGCCCTTCATCTTGTCGATGGGAAAGGGATTGCCAAAGGGGCCGCGAATGCCCAGGAGTGCGCCTGGTTCCAAATTGTGCATGGCGTTGGTCAGGTCGCCGACGCTGCGGACGCACATCTCGAAGGTACCGTTGCTCCGACTGGGCGACGAGCTGATCGAGATCGGCGCCTCGCCGATGCCAAACAGCGAGACTTCTACAAACTGGCCGGGTTCGTTCCCCAGGTGGGCACCTTCGGGTAGTTCCAGGGTGAACAACTTTTCCAACTCGGTCATCTGCTCAGTCTTGACCAAGCGGGCCATCGTCGGCAGATAGACGGACTCATCGTGAGTAATAGCCATCCTTCTATACCTCCTCAGATCCTGCACCCATGGAGCTCGTTAAAGACGTCGACGGGCGATATGTCTACCAGGCAGGACCGCACACAGCGGCCACACCCAGTGCAACCCAGTTCGTCGTACTTTTCCATGAGATAACGCCCCTTGCGCATGAAGCGGTGGCGCAGACGGGCTGCCTGGTGCACGCGGAAGTTCTCGCCCCCGGCCACGCGTGCGAACTCGTCCAGTTGGCACGAGTCCCAGCGTCGCCGGCGCTCACCTTCCGTCAGATTCAACTCTACCTCGTCGTAGACGTTGAAGCAGAAGCAGG
>JASFHU010000141.1:0-8535 GCA_050123055.1 Anaerolineae bacterium | reverse complement strand
GACGCTACCAACCAGATCGAGGAAAGCAACAAGGACAACAACACTGTCTCGCAGATGCTGCCCATCCCGACGTTACCCCCCACATGCACGCCACCACCGCCCGATGCTCCTACGAGCACCCATACACCCACCCCCTCGGACACACCAACGCCGACGAACACGCCTACGCCAACCCATACACCCACTCCCACGCCTACGTCGTACCCACTACCCGATATCGCGTTCTTCCAGGCCAGCCCCGATACCATCATCTCTGGCGGGTGCACGACGTTGGAATGGGGCGCCGTGACCAACGCCACCGAAGTGATCATCGACCAAGGCATTGGAGGGGTGGCCACGCCGGGCAGCCAGAGCGTGTGCCCAGCGGCGACGACGACCTATGCCATGACCGCCACGGGACCAGGTGGTACGAGTAATGCTTCGGTCACCGTCACGGTGCAGCCCGGCATGCCCGATCTGATCGTGGAGTCGATCGTCTTTGTTCCTGCGCCCCCGGTCCAGAACCAGGACAACGAGGTGAGGATCACACTGCGGAATATTGGCACCGGGCCGGCCGGAGCCTTTGACTGGGAATGGCAACCCGGGTCGGCAGCGCCCTACGGAGGTAGTTTGCCAGGCGGCTTGAACGCGGGCCAGAGCCAGGTGGTCACTGTCAACTGGCAGCCGGCCAGTTGGTACGCCAACCTACCCACTGTGGCGCGGGCGGATGTGGGGAATGCGGTGCCCGAAAGCGACGAAACAAATAACGAACTGCAGGTGAACGTGCAGGTGGTGCCCCCTTCTGACGTGACCGTCACCTTGAACAGCCAGGCAGCACTGGATGGCTTTCGCGCCAACAATGGCGGCGGCAACGACAGCGTGGACATCAGGGTTGGCAATGGGACCATGTTTGGTAGCCCAGCCCAAGAGTTGGTCATCCGTGGCTTCATGAGCTTTGACCTGTCGGGCATTCCCTCGGGAGCTGCGATCCAGAGCATCGAGCTGCGTTTCTACCAGGCGCAGGTAAACGGCGATCCCTACGGAAAGCTGGGCAACCCATTGCTCAAGCATGTGGACTATGGTTCCAGCCTGGGCGCGACCGACTTTGACACGCCAGCGTTTGACACAGCCATCCTTGCGCCGCATACATCGCCGGGCGAGTGGTACACCATCACGTCGAGCACCATTGCTGACTGGATCGAGGCCGACCTGGCCGCCGGCCGGAGCCGACTGCAGATGCGGTTGCAATTCGATACCGAAACCGATGGCGATGGTGCGCAGGATACGGTCAGCTTTGAATCGGGGAACAATCACTTTGGCACAGGCAACGTACCGCGGATAACCATTACCTACAGCCCGTAGCCAGGTGATATTGCCCGAGTCCCTTGGAACGTAGAAGCCCTGGCCTTCGGCTTGTTGAGAAATCGGGGGCTGGCGCTCCGACTGGGGATTGAGATCCGCATCTTTGGATCAGTACGAAATGTAAAGGAGCGAATATGAGCTACAAAGAGCCGTCAAGTCCGGAACTGATCATCCAACACACGGGCCAGATCTTTTCTCTGGGCGCTGAGCCGATCACCATCGGCAATCAACAGGACAATGTGATCGTCCTGGCCGATCCGCAGGTATCGCCTCACCACGCCGTCATCGCCTGGCAGGCCGAAACCGGTGTGTTTACCGTTGAAGATGTGGGCAGCACAGAGGGCACCTTTCTCAATGAGGTTCCAGTTGAGGAACCACAGATCCTGCGCCACGGCGACGTGCTTCGTATGGGCAATACTGTCATGGACCTCAGGCTACAGCCATCGCCAGAGGTCGGCATCGCCCCCCTACCCATCGTCGACGAAGGGGAAAAATCTTCCCGAAGCCCTGTGCTGACTGGCATCCTCATCGCCCTCCTGGTGGGTGCCTGCATCGTCTGTGTGATCCTATTTGCCACGGTGGTGCTAACAGGCGGAACGGGTACTCCAGACATTATCATCCAGTCGCCAGCGGCAGGCGCCCAGATCGGCGTCGGCAACGAGATCATCCTCCAGGCTACAGCCAGCGGCGCCAAGGACATAACCCTGTTGGAGTTGAATGTGGATGGATCGCTAGTGGCGACTGCGTCTGACCCGGAAGGGACCTCCTCGCTAACGGTGAGCAAGGCATGGCGCTTTACCGCACCTGGCGAGCACGTCATCTCGGCCGACGCCTATACGGCCAGTGGCAAGACCAGCCGGCCTGCTTCGGTCAAGGTGACTGTCGTCGAGGCTTCCGCCCAGGCTACAGCGACGCCGTCGCCAGCACCCGAAGAGCCAACCGAGACTCCGGTTCCTACAGAAACCTCGACACCCAGGCCTGAGGATACGGCCACCCCGGTCCCGACCACTGTGCCACCACCCCAAATCGAATACTTTCAGTCCAGTCCCTCGACCATCAACGTTGGCGGATGCGCCACGCTCCAGTGGGGTCGGGTGACCAACGCCACCGAAGCCAGCATCGAACCGGACATCGGGGGCGTGGGCACGCCGGGTTCGGAGAAGGTCTGTCCGCTGGAAACCACGACCTACTTTTTGACTGCCACAGGACCGGGCGGCACGACCCAGGCGGCTACCACCGTCACCGTGATCGGCGCCCTGCCAGACCTGACCATCGATTCGATCACATTCGACCCCAGCCCAGCGGCCGTAGGCCAGGAGACCAAGGTCCAGATCACCATCCAGAACATTGGCGCGGGAGCAGCCGGAGCCTTTAGCTGGGAGTGGGAGGCCGGTCCACAGGAGATCTTTGACGGGCGGATATTCGGCTTGAACGCTGGTGATTCCACTGTCGTAACTGTGAACTGGACCCCTGGCGAGCCGAATGACAGCCTCACCACAGAAGCGCGAGTGGACACCGAAGACGAAGTTGACGAGACGGACGAAGGAAACAACACCCACACGGCGATCATCCAGGTCGTCGAACTGCCCAGCCAGCCCGAGACGGTTACGCTCAAGAGCGAGGGTGCCCTCGACGGCTATTGGTTGAACGACGGCAGCGGAAGCAGCACGGAGGACATTCTCGTTGGCAACGGCGAAGAAGTTGATCCTATCGGAGAGCTGGTGGCCCGCGGCTTTATGAGTTTCGACGTGTCGGGAATCCCAGCCGGCTCCACCATCGACAGCGTCGAGTTGCGCTTTTACCAGAAGGAAGTTCAGGGAGATCCCTACGGCAAGCTGGGCAACCTCGTGCTCGAACAGGTCGATTATGGTTCCAGCCTCGGCGACAGTGCTTACCACACACCCGCCCTGGCCTCGGCCATGTTGGACATGCAGACCGATCCGGGCGCCTGGTACATCATCTCCGATCCAACGATTCTTTCCTGGGTCCAGTCCAACCTGGAGGCAGGCCGGTCCCGGTTCCAACTGCGCCTGCAATTCAGGCAGGAAACCGATGGCGACAGGTTGGAGGATTGGGTTGCCGTCGAGCCTGGCGGTGGAGTTCTGGGCTCACGAAACGCACCACAGTTGACCGTCACCTACACGCCCTAATCAGGGGCGAAGCATTGTGCAGCGAAGCCCTGACCACTCCTGTGGTCGGGGCTTCTGGCTTGCACGATGAGCCAAAAAGATGAAGAGCGGCTTGACAAGGATGCCCAAGGGCGTTATACTTGGTCCTGACATACGGGGCCGGCTGGGCAGCTCTGCCGCGCAGTGCTCCACGCGGACCTACATCCACAGCCGAAGGAGGACTAGTCGATGGCAACAGTCAGCGACATGCTACGAACCAAAGGATATGATATCTGGTCAGTCACACCGGATACCAGGATCTATGATGCGCTCAAACTGATGGCCGACAAGAACATAGGAGCCGTGCTGGTGATGGATGGTGAGAATCTGGTCGGCATCCTGTCGGAAAGAGATTACGCCCGGAAAGTCACGCTCAAGGGCAGGACGGCCAGGGATACACTGACTCAAGAGATCATGACCGAGAGGGTGATATGCGTGCGCCCTGAGGAGTGTGCCGAAGACTGTATGGCGGTGATGACTGAAAAGCATGTGCGTCATCTTCCGGTCATAGAAGACAACCGCCTGGTGGGCGTAATCTCAATTGGAGACGTGGTCAAAGCCATCATCCCCGAACAGGAATTCATCATCGAGCAACTCGAACACTATATCAGGGGGACTCCATACCCACCACCAGAATCGGGTGGCTCGGGCTGATCCAAGTTGCGTTACATCTCAAACATGGTATAATGGCCTCATGAACAGCGCCGAGGGAAATGGCCAACCTGGGCCTAACCGGTGGCTGGGGGTCGGTCTGCGGCTTGCGGTCACTCTTTTGTTTCTCCTATTGATATTGACTCTTAGCCAATGTAGGCCGCTGTCCCAGCCCATCATGGCAACACCCACGCTGGTGGCAGCCACCGCTCAAGTGTGGATTGAAGTCGATCCGCCAGGAGCCCTAGTTTACGTAGATGGGTTGCGTAGCGGCACAACCCCCGTCTCGTTGACTCTACCGCCGGGCCAGCATACCATCCGCGTCGAGCAAGAGGGCTACGAACCTCAGGTAGAAACGGTCAACTTGGCCGCCGATAGCGCGATCACGATCGGTGGCGAACTGACTCCGTTGTCACTGGCCTCCGTGGTTACCGCCAGTCCTGTGCCCAGCCAAGCCCTCGAAGCCAGCCAGCCCCTGCCCGACCTGACCATCAGGCAGGTTCAGATCGAGCTAGAGTCTGGCGGGGACTGTGACTATGCGTCCACCCAACTCGGCATCCGGGTGGTGATCGAAAACACTGGCGATGCCGAGGCCGGACCTTTTGAAGTGGAATCGAACGGTTCTCGGCAAACAGTCTCTGAGGGGCTGGCACCGGGTCAGACAATCTCGTTGTGGTTCACAGGCTATGTCCACGATGGGGAAAACACCGTTGTCGTGAATGCAGTCTCTGAGGCTCAAGAAAGCGACGAGGAAAACAACACATTCTCCCAGAGGCTGCCGGTTCCGACGCTGCCGCCCACCTGTACCCCACCGCCCACGGAAACGGCTACAGACGCCGACTGGACGCCAACACCCTCTCCAACGGCTTTGCCGCCCAAGGCCACACCTGTGCCACATCAACCAACGCCCGCCGCAGTCACCATGCACGAAGGGCAGATCACGCTTTCCACCTACCCTTACGCCGATTTTACCAGCCAGGCATGGAACGATACCTTCAACATGCCTTACACCGTCCTCGATCGACAGGCTTACGACGCCTCGAATCCGGTACCAGCCAGCGTGAGCTACCGCTCCTTTGTGATAGAGAACGAGGTTCTGCAACTCACATTTCTGCCCGACGTAGGCGGGCGCCTCTACGAAGTGATATACAAGCCCACCGGGCACCACGTGACCTACCGCAACCCGGTCCTGAAACCCAGCCCTTGGGGCCCTCCAGAACAGGGGTGGTGGTTGGCAGCCGGCGGCATCGAGTGGGCCCTGCCGGTGGAGGAGCATGGCTACGAGTGGGGTGAACCCTGGTCAATAAAGGCCAGCCACGATGGCAATAGCGTGACCGTTACCCTGCGCGACAGCAACGCAGAGGATCGCGTTCGGGCCGAGGTGGCTGTGCGGTTGGAAGCCGGGGCAGGCTCCTTTACGATCCGGCCGCGAATCGAAAACCCGACAGCCGCACCGTTGGACGTCAAGTACTGGACCAACGCCATGCTGGCTCCCGGCGGACAGAATGCTCCTTCTGCCGACCTCCGTTTCGTACTTCCCGATGAAGTGAGCGCCGTCACTGTACACAGTCGGGGCGACGAGTTTCTGCCAGCCCCGGGCGAGTCGATGCCATGGCCGATCTCCAACGACATCGACTTCAGCCGTCTGGGCAATTGGAACCGCTGGCTTGGATTCTTTGAGGATCCAGCAGCTGGCGACTTTATTGCGGTGTATGACGAAAGCTATGACGAAGGGATGGTGCGGGTCTTTTCCCCCGACGACACAACGGGAGCCAAGGGATTTGCCTTCGGCTGGAAGGATCCGATTGCGCCAAACACCTGGACCGACGATCAGTCAAGTTATGTCGAAATCCACGGCGGACCGGCCTCCACCTATGATGGCAGTGTCACCATCCCGGCGGGCGGCCACGTGCAGTGGACCGAAAGCTGGTACCCAGTCGCCGGCCTCGGTGGGCTGCGCTATGCTAATGGCGAGGCCGCCCTCAATCTGGCGACTGCCGATAATCAAGCACTGGTCGGCGTGATCGTGCCCCGACCCTGGAAAGGAGACCTTGTATTGCTGTTGGATGGAAAGGAGCGCTGGCGCCGAGAGGTCTCTCTTCTGCCCGGCGAGCCCCTGCAGGACCAGATCCCTCTGGAGACCGATGCACCCCAGAGGGGCAGGCTGGCACTCCGCCTGGAAGCACCTGACGGAGCGGTCACTGCTGAGTACAGTGCCGAATTTGATCTGAAGTGAAACAGAATGCCCTGCAAAAAGGGCAAAAAGGTAGTGTATGCTGTGTGTGCGCTTTGCGCACACACAGCATACACTACGTCACTGACCTTCTTGCAGTGGAGTCGATAGAGAATGTTTAGGAAAAAGAAGGCGACCGAGATCAACGAGTTCCAGGTACCGGCCAAGCTGCCACCGTTGGAAGAAATGGATGA
Source organism: Anaerolineae bacterium (assembly GCA_050123055.1). Lineage (GTDB taxonomy): Bacteria > Chloroflexota > Anaerolineae > JAAYZQ01 > JAAYZQ01 > JASFHU01. The sequence continues at coordinate 1,948 of JASFHU010000141.1, read as the reverse complement.
GCAGGCCGACGAAGCACCGGGTCATCGCCGGCGCACCTGGCTTTGGACACTCGTCGCTGCACTGGTTGTGGTCGCGCTGATGGCCTATGTACTCGGATTGGGAGTCAAGGGATTCTTGGACGGGCTGAAGGACCGGGGCATAGAAAACCAACAGATCGCACAGGAGCACTATGCGCTGGGCCTGGCGCATTTGGAAGGCAGCGATTATGAGCTGGCCATCGCTGAGTTTGAGCTGGCTTTGCGCCACGACTCGAGCCTGGACGATGCCAGAGCCCACCTGCACGAGGCCAAAGATCTAGCTCGGGCGCAGGTCACGCCGACTTCGGAGACCCGCCAGGATGCAGCCAAGCTCCTCTACCAGGAAGCAGTAGCCTATTACGAGGATGGCAAACTGGAGCAAAGCGTGGCCGTGCTGGATGAACTGCATGGGCTTGATGCCAGCTATCAGAGCGAGAATGTCGAGACGATGCTGGTCAGAGCCCACTTCCAGCTTGGGCAGAACGCCGTAGCGGAGAATCGCCTTGATGAAGCGATCGGCCACTTTGAAGCCGTCCTGACCATCGAGCCCGGCGACAAGGCAGCCCAGGACGAACTTAACCTGGCCGACCTTTACACCGCGGCCTTGAGCAACTGGGAGCGCGATTGGTCGGCGACCATTCAGGCTCTGAAAGGACTCTATGCGCTGGCCCCGGATTACAAGGATGTGCAGAGCCGCCTGCGCGATGCATATCTCTTCCAGGCTGACAGCCACGCTGCAAGGGGCGACTGGTGCCGGGCCGCCGCGGGATACGCCGACGCCGTCGAGATTCTGCCATTGGAGACGACGGTTGACAAACGGGACGACGCACAGATACAGTGCCAGGCCACGGCTGAGGCCCCACCGCCCACACCCACCGCCCGTGCGACGTCTACACCGCGGGCTACAGTCCAGGCCGCGGCCGAGACTGCGGTCCCCGCCCAGGCAACGCCTCAGACCACGGCATCGTCTGCACCCATTGCCCGGGGACGGATCGCATTCACCAGTTTTGACGCCGCGCGGGAGCGCTACGATGTGTATGTCATGGATCTGGCCCAGGGGGATGCAAGACTGTTGTGGGCCAATGCCCGACAGCCGGCTTTTGCCCGTGGCGGCAGACGCCTGGCCTTCAGGAACATGGACCCCGTCCACCTGGGGTTGGCCATCCTGAACCTATCCAGCAACACCTTCACCGACCTTACCGCCCACGTCGAGGACTCATCCCCCTACTGGTCTCCTGACAGCAGCCAGATTGTTTTTGCCTCGGACAAGCACGGGGACCGCAAGTGGCGGCTGTACGTCGTCTCGCCGGGCGAGATCCGGGGCGAGGGCGAAGAGTGGGCTTTTGGCCAGATGCCGGCCTGGTCGCGCGATGGCGGGCGTATTGCCTATCATGGCTGCGACGAGCGCGGCGACGATTGCAGTGTGTGGGTCATGCAGCCCGGGGGTTTTCATACCGCCCGCCTGACCAGTGATCCCAGTGATACCGCCCCTGCCTGGTCACCGGATGGCACCCAGGTCGCCTTTGTTTCGGCCCGGGCCGGCAATTGGGAACTCTATCTCATCGAGATCGCGACGGGGCAGGAGAAGCGGTTGACGGAAGATCCTGCCGTCGACATCGCCCCGGTTTGGTCACCCGACGGCAAACAGATCGCCTTCCTCTCCGACCGTGAGGGGGGTTGGGCCGTGTACATCCTGGAGATCAAGTCAGGAGAGGTGCACAAGATCATTGCCACCGGCGACGCCTATCCGGACCCCTTCAACACGCAACTCTCCTGGATACCGTGATCGACGTCATCTGAAGACTGGCGATTGGCGCCTGATGACCGACCGTCTATATCCAGCAACTGACAGCGGAGAAACAAGATGCGCATTGTGCTCACAGGACACCGGGGACAGCTTGGGACCGCGCTGCAGCAGGGGTTGGAGGGT